>JAEWSZ010000188.1 GCA_023397905.1 Bacillota bacterium
CAGATACATTATCAAGCAGAAGGGCGGAATGCTTGCAAAGGGAAGGCTTCTCGGCGTACAGTTTGAAGCTCTCTTTGAGGATGGGCTGTATTTTGAAATGTCTGGCCATGCAAACAAAATGGCCATGCTGATCAGGGAAGCCTTTGAACGGAACGGTTACGGCTTTCTGGTGGCTTCGGATACCAATCAGCAGTTTCCCATTGTCCCCGATGCCATACTTGAAAAGCTGAAAGAAAATTTTGAATATTCTTTCTGGGAAAAGACCAGCGCCGATACCAGCGCAGTCCGCTTCTGCACCAGCTGGGCGACTGAGCCGGAGGCAGTACGGCAGCTCGTCGATGAAATCGATAAATTCGGAAGAAAATCATAATATTTGTTTAAATTAATAAGCATTTTAAGCCCCTGCTTCATATTATGGATATTAAAGATATGAAGTTAGGGGTAATATTTTATGTCCATTTATTATAATAATCCGGAGCAGATAAATTCTTTGGATGAAGTCAGACTCAATTATGGAACCGACCGGCTGAGAGACATTTTTCAGGATATGCTGAATAACAATGAACCGAGAGCGGTAAGTCTGCTGAACAGTCCCAATATACGATTTCCGTCCCTGTTTACCCTACGGCCGGAAATAACAAGAAATAATCTGATAACACGCCTGAACGTTCAGAACAGGTATGCCCTTATGGCCACAAACGACATATTGTCAAAGGATTCCATCAGTTCCCAGAGATTTCTGGAGCACAGCAATGAGTACTACCCTGCGATCAGATGGATACTTGAAACAGGATATGCCGACGATGGTTTAGACGACCGGTATGACGAGGTCATGGAAACCGCGGCGGTGATACTTACAAAAATTTACGGGGACTACAGCTGCCAGAGAATTATAGAAGAAATGATTTTCGGCAGGTACAGAAAGGGCAGCTATATTTATGACCTGACCTGGGCATTTTTTGAAACCATAAACACCAATAATCTATTGATGGTGGTGGAACGCTTGCGCTCTCCGGAGTCCAAAGATGTGGAGCTTGCCCGGAAATTTCTGAATTTCATACCCTGCATAAATGACAACAGTATGCAAGATCCCATAAGGCAGTACCAGGGCTGCATAAGATGGCTAAACCAAAATTTCAATTTCCTGTATTATACGGGCGAGACCAATCAGCAGACCAGCAATCCGCGACGTTATGCCATATCTCTGGAAGCCAAATATCTGCAGAGAAATCTATCCGGGGTTAACGGTGAAGCCCCAAGGGCCTTAAACAGATTCCAGACCAATATACTGGACAATTTCAAGCAGCTTGACGAGGAGACGAAGGTATTCCTATCCGACTGTTCAGACATGCTGTACCGCCGTAACAGATACAGGTGGGGCAGGTGGCTTGAAAGTCCGGTTGAAAGTCAGATAGAAACAGCCAGAAGGCTAATGGGGGGATTACAATGATAAAAATAGCCAATTCATCCATAGACCCCAATACTATCAAGGCAAATTTTATGCAGAACAGCGTAGAGAATAAAATACTTGACATATTGATAGCCAGCAGAGAGGTGTATAATTACGGCTCTCAAAACCAGCTGCTTTTTGAGCTGAAACTTCGGAAGAGCATTGTAAACGCGGCAAAGGACCTCAATAAAAGCCGGTTTTCCTTCAGAATCTTCCGCAAATCCATATGCAATAAAAATTACTGGAACAGGACAAATGACGGCGGTTTTGATTTAAAAGACGGAGTAAAGCCGTCCGAAGCAATAAATGATATATATATCCACAGCTCGCTTTATGGTACGGAGTGCGCCACCGCAATAATTATTGTGTATTATAAGGCTCTTGTGGACGTATTTCCGGAAGAGCAGTTCAACAGACTGTTTTCAGGGATATATCTGATGAACTGGCAGCACCTGGATCCCGATCTGGGCATTTCGGATTTCATGAGGCCGGCGGATTACCTGCCGGGAGACTGCAGGTATTTTAAAAATCCTGACGTAGATCCTCTGAAGCCCGAGTGGCAGGGAGAAAATACATTTTTGCTGGATAACGGGCTTTATTACGGACATGGGCTGGGAATTGCCACAGGTGAAAAGATCATAGATGAGCTGAACAAAAAACGTATTCACGGTTCGACTACGTCGGCTTATCTGATGAATTCGGTAAAACGGCTCAATTTCAGATATCTGGGCAGTAAATATTACAATATATGACATAATGCGCAAACTCCTCCCGGTTTGCATAAATTCTTCAAAAGTGCAGAACCTAAAACTAATCTTGCAAAAAAGTGTAAAAGTGGGAGGATGGATGTATGCGCTATATCCGAAAGCTGGCCCGGCTGCTCAGGGAACAGAAAAAACAGGCAGACGAGGACGGCAGGGGCAATGAGGAAAGGCCGCAGAATTTATTCCGCAGGCTCAAAAGAAACCTCGACGCCGTTACGGCAGAATTTGAGGAAAGCTGTGATCTGGTCGTACGTGAGTTTTCTTTCGGGAGAGAAGGAGAAATCAAAGCGGCTCTTATTTTTTTGGACGGGATGGCAAATCTGACCCTGATAAATGACAATATCATAAAGCCTCTCATGTATGACAGCCATTTTTTCCGCACGGGGGAAACGCCGGAGCTCACGAGCATGGACAAATTGCGGGACAGGCTGTTGTCGGTGGGGGACGTAAAGACCATAAATACCTTTAATGAAGTAATAAAAGCAAGCCTTGAGGGGGATGCCGTGCTGCTGGTGGACGGCTTTGACAAGGCTGTTGATATAAGTGCAAAAGGCTGGGAAAGAAGAGCGGTTTCAGAGCCCAATACCGAAACCGTAATACGGGGTCCGCGGGAAGGCTTTACCGAGAACCTCCGGACAAATACGGCCATGATACGCCGTAAAATACAAAATCAGTCCCTTAAAATACGCACGGTAGTGATAGGAAAGCGTTCGCATACACAGGTGAACATTCTTTATATAAACGGAATAGTAAACCCAGAGCTGGTCAGGGAAGTTGAGCGCAGGTTGAAGAATATCGACACTGACGTGGTACTGGCGGCGGGATATCTGGAGCAGTATATTGAGGATGCGCCCTATTCGGTATTTCAAACAGTATGGTACAGTGAAAAGCCCGACGCAATCGCCGGAAAGCTTATGGAAGGCCGCGTCGCAATAATCGTTGACGGAACGCCCTTCGTGCTGTCGGTGCCCATGCTGTTCATGGAAAATTTCCAGACTTCGGAGGATTATGCCATACGCAGCTATTACGCAACCGTATTGCGTATCCTGCGCCTGTCTACATTTATGATCAGCATGTTTGCCCCCGCGCTGTATGTGGCGTTCACCACCTTTCACCAGGAGCTGATACCTACCTCGCTGCTGTTCACCATGGCGGCCGCCAGTGAAGGAGTGCCCTTTCCCGCGGCGGTGGAGGTCTCCATTATGATGTTCACATTTGAGATATTAAGGGAGGCCGGCATACGCATGCCGCGGCCGGTAGGACAGGCCATCAGCATTGTAGGCGCCCTGGTAATGGGTGAGGCGGCGGTGCAGGCCGGGCTGGTCGGGGCGCCGGTAGTGATCGTTGTGGCAATTACCGCGGTATCCAGCTTTGTGATACCCCTTGTTTCAGATGCCATATCTCTGACAAGATGGTTTCTGATATTGCTTGCCGCCACTATGGGGAGCTTTGGCATCACGCTTGGCACGCTGGTCATACTTATTCACCTGGCTTCACTGAAATCCTTCGGTACCAATTATCTGGCGCCGTTTGCACCCTTCCAGTCAAGGGATCTGAAGGATACTGCCGTACGCGCCCATCTCTGGACCATGAGGACCCGTCCCATATCGCTTAAACCCCAGGATTTGAAACGGCAGAATTTTGAAACGCCATTTGATCCGTCGGCGGAGCATGGGGACGGGCAGGGTGACGGATCATGAAAAAGAGGGGCGGTTTCAGGAAAATACGTGGCATAGGGTGCCGTGTTTTGGCTTTTATGCTGTGCATGATCCTTGTTTTGAATCTGTGCGGCTGCGGGAGCCGCCGGGAACTCAATACCCTGGCCATTGTCATGGGGACGGCTCTGGATGTGGGAAGTACGCCGGATACGTTTGAGCTGACAGCACAGATAGTTAAAGCCGGAGAACTCAAATCCGGCACTTCGTCCACAAGCAGTTCATCTGCGGTGAAAGCCTATTCGAACGTGGGAAATACGGGCAAAAGCGTACTTTCCATACTCCGCAGCATAACCCATGTAAGCAGCCGCAGGCTTTATTTTCCTCACAACCAGATACTCATTTTCAGCAGCGAGCTGGCAGAGCTGGATATTATGGAAGGGCTGGATGCATTCCTGCGCGATTTTGAAGCGCGTTTGAACGTCTATATACTGATTTCAAAGGGTAAAGCGTCGGATATACTGGATGCTGCGTGCGAGCTTGAGAAAATACCCTCCATCCATATTTCCGAAATGATAGAGAACCAGAAAAGCAACTCGGAAATAGCAATCGTAACCCTGCGCGATTTTGCCATTGCCATGCTGAGCGGTTCAAAAGCTCCTGTGGCTCCAATAATAAAGCAATATGAGGAAGGCGGAAATAAAAAGTCAAAGCTTGAAGGCACGGCGGTTTTCAACAAGAAGGGAAAAATGGTGGGGGAGCTTGATAACACACAAACCAGGGGATTTATGTGGATCACAGGCAATGCCAGGAGCGGAGTGACAACAGTGGATACAAAGTGGGGCTGGGTCGTTCTGGAAATAATGCATTCAAAAAGCCGTTTAAGGCCTGTAAAGATGGAAGACGGAAGCATCCGGATGAAGCTTGAAATCAATACAGACGGGATTATCGAAAGCAACGAAACCTACAAGGATATGTCCGGTATGGATAAGGTAAATATGCTGAAAAAACTGGAACGTGAAGTGATCCGCTCTGATGTGGAGAATTCACTGAAGCAGGCAAAGCTGCTGTCAGCAGATGTGTTCGGATTTGGCGAGGCAATCCGACGGCAGTATCCTGAGGATTGGAAGAAGATGGAGAAGAACTGGGACCATTTTTTTCAAGAGATCGGATTGGATGTTCAGGTTGAGGTAGAACTGCGTTCAACCGGCGGTTTGACAAAGCCGGTGGTTCCCGGAGGTGCGGCATGAGACTTGAAAAAGGATGCATAACGGGACAGGATCTGCTGTTTTCAGTATTTTGCTTTATGCAGGGCACAGTGCTGCGGTCAGGATTTATTATCAGCGATACCCGAAACGATTCCTGGTCCATGGCCTTTACAGGGCTTTTATTTGCACTTCCGCTGGTAGCCATATACACTCTGCTGCTGCGCTGGTTTCCAGGAAAAGGTCTGATTGAAATAGATGACCTGATATTTGGACCTGTTGTGGGTAAGGTAATATCAGTACTCTATCTTTTTTTCTTTCTGTCGCTTTTGGCACTTAACACCCATGATCTGGGAAGTTTTGTGATAGGCTACATGATGCCTGAAACGCCTATTGTACCAGTCATTTTTCTTTTTTTGACAGTATGTATTTACGCCATCCACAAGGGGATTGAGAACCTCATGCGCTTGTCGGTATTTTTCTGTGTGATTACTACTGGAGCACTGCTTATAAATTCCGTGCTGATACTTAAGGAAGTGAAAATAGAATTCCTGAAGCCCTTTTTCCGGCTGCCTCTTATGAAATATGTCCAGGGAACAGTCACAGTTACGGCTGTCCCCATGGGAGAAATCCTGGCCTTCACCATGATCGCCCCCATGCTTGGAAAAAAACAAAAGGTGGGAAAACCGCTGGCATTGGGATTGATATTCTCTTCAATATTCATGGCGGTTGTCATACTGCGTGATATTATAACTCTGGGGCCTTTGGTTTCCATTGTCTCATTGCCGTCCTTTGAATCGGTGCGCTATGTCACTCTTGCGGGAATTCTCACCAGAATGGAAAGCATTTATGCAATTGTGCTGCTGATACTGTTTCTATTCAAGGTATGCATCCTGATGTATGCATTTGTGCTGGGCCTTTCTCAAATCCTGTATGTCAAAAACTATTCGACGCTTATACTGGTGTCTGCGGCGCTGGTGTTTATATATTCGCTTCTGGTATTTGAATCGGTGATGGAAAACATGGATTGGGGCTCGAGTACTGCTCCTTTTTTCTCATTGACTTTTGAATTCTTTTTGCCGGTGGTCTCACTGCTGGTAGCCCGGCTTAGAGGGCTGAACAGGAAAAGGGAGGCGGTGGCATGAATCTTCTGCTGGTACTTGCCGGTATGGCAATCATTGCTGCTATTAATCTGCCCGGCCTGATAAAAAACAGGCAATGGCATGATCTCACAGTTTACACGGTCATATTTTTGCTGGTGCTTACACTGGCGGTGCTTATGGCTGTGGGAGTCAGGCTTCCAAGCCCCATCAAGGCCGCCCAGAAGTTTTACCAGGATGTTCTGCACCTGAGCTTTAAAAAATCCTGACAAGAGCGGATTACTTTCCTTCTATCAGTCTGAATGAACCGTCGTTTAAAAGCTTAATAAAATCACCCATGTTTTTTAAAGGGTATTGGGATTCCATACCGCCTCTTGCAATATCTTCGGTCTGGTGGAAATCAGAACCTGAGGTCTTGCTCAATTTATGCCGGTTTGCCAGCTGCAGAGCCAGGTGGTTCTGGGAATCATGTCTGGGGTTGCCGTTGTAGACTTCAACGCCGTGGAGAAGGGAGGGGTCTGCGGGTGTTATGTATCTTCTGAAAGGGTGGGCCTGAACAATTTTTATTTGGGTCCCTTTTATAAAATCACTGAATTTTTTTAAGCCAAGACTGCAAAGTCCGGGGTTCTCGTATAAAAAACTCTCTTCGAAACCGTATATCAGGTAATCATTGAGATTTTCATCAAAGAGGATCTCCATACCTAAAAACACCTTCAGGCCGGATTTGTTGCCTTCGTCAAGAGCTTTCCTGTATCCGTCTAGATATTGGTCGACTTTTGATTTCCAGTCTCCTGAAATGGAATCAAAGAAGGGAGTACAGAAATGATCGGTAATAATGATCCCGTCATATCCGGCGTCCCTGTACAGCCTGACGGTCTCCCTGGCCGGAACGCGCCCGCATCTGCTGGTCTCGCTGGTGTGTACATGTGTGTCGTATTTAAACATTATTCTACCTCCGAAAGTTGTTAAAAATATGCTTTAGCATACAGGTACGTTTGTTTGTACTGAATGATATATTTGTATTATAGCTGTGGAAACTCAGGATAGTCAAGTTTGCAGGGCGACGGGATATATGCTGGAAATATAATCAGAATGCCTGTTTAACGGTATCAGTGCACTTAAAAAATTAACTCACGGTTAATTTTTTGTCCTCCTGTTTAATAACCGTTCAATTGTGGAGGCGTGGTCAGTCTGATAAAATGTAGTCAGAAGAGAGGCCTTTCATAATAAACAGATGGGAAGATGATAAAATGCCGATGAATATTGTCATTCGGGAAAAACGTAAAGAAATCGGATTAACTCAGGAGCAAATTGCGGAGTATCTGGGAGTGTCAGCCCCGGCGGTAAACAAGTGGGAAAAGGGGGTCACATATCCTGATATTTCGTTGCTGCCCGCTCTGGCCAGGCTGCTCGGATTAGATTTAAATGCTTTGCTTTGTTTTAATGAGGGACTGTCCGAAAAAGAAACAGAACACTTTTGCAAGGAAGTGATAGATACCATCCGCAAAAGCGGCTTTGAGAGCGGTTTTAATATGGGGATCGAAAAAATCCGGGAATATCCCAACTGCGGTTTACTGCTCCATTGGACGGCATTGGTTCTGGAAGGCGCTTTGCTGATGTTCGGAACAGGTCTTGAGAATAAAGAAGAATATAAAAATCAGATCATAGCTTTGTATGAGCGTGCGGCTAAAAGCGGAGATGACAAGATCCGCGATAAATCGGTTTTCATGCTGGCATCGAGCTATATGGGCCGTATGGAATACGGAAAGGCGCAGGAAATGCTGGATTTATTGCCTGAAAGGTCAGCTATGGATAAAAAGCAGCTCCAGGCACAGCTTCTGATCAGGCAGGATAAATTTTCTGAAGCAGAGAAATTACTGAAACGCAAATTATTAACCGCAGTGAATGAGGTTAATACAACTCTGATGAGCCTGGTTGATGTTGAACTGAAAGAAAACAACAACCAGGAGGCAGTGCACCTGGCGGAGCTTTACCGTAAATTCACAGAGCTGTTTGATATGTGGGACTACAACTCCTTTGCCGTAGAACTCCAGATTGCCATAGCCCAAAAGAATACAGGGGATAGCATTTCAATCCTCAAATCCATGTTTTCGGCCTTACTGACGCCGTGGGATATAAGCAGTTCTGTCTTATACAGCCATAACACTGCAAAAAATACTGTTAAAAGTCAGGTGAATATTGGAACAAAGGTGCTGCCAGCCATACTTTCCGAGCTTGAAAATGATCCCAGGTGCGCATTTCTCCATTCAAACGCGGAATTTCAGCAGTTGATCAGACAGTACCGGGGGAAATGCTGAGTGTATTTTAAAATTCTCAATATTTCTATTTCTACTCCTCACTTAACTTAATCGGTACAAAAATATCAAGCTGATGGTATCCAAGTCCTTTTTTTATCTCCTCTGTTGGGTTAGGCATATGACACAGTGTCTGATGGCCGGAACGCTCGTCCAATTCAAATCCGCTTGTCTCTATCCATTTTTTAATACCCATATAAACCCTGCCGCTAATATCATCGTCCCCGTCTACTGATATGGCCGCAGCATATAAGCCACCTTCAAATTCAATGATGTCATAGGGTGCCGTGTCCGCCTCGGTCACCCATTCATTGACTGCCCATATCCAAATGGTTTTACCTTCTTCATGCCACATAAAGTCCGGGGGAGCGTATAAAAGATCTCTGATCAGATGATTGTGCGATTGCTGCCAGTTGTTGAAACCATTTTCGCTAAAAATATCGTTAAAGGTTTGATAACCGGAAGTAACCGCTTTGAATTTCGGAATTTGAATAATCCTGACCTCGGGCACTTTTTTTATTTTTTCTGTTACATCCAGCAGGTGATTCACATTTGACGGATTGCCGTTATAGTCAACATAAATAAGTTGCTTCTCAATTTCCCTGGCTTTTTCATACAGCAGCTTAACATCAGAAGCTTTACCAAAATCAGCATTTTCAATCTGGCGTATAAACTCCAAAACAACTTCTTTCAGTTCATGCAAAACAGCCACTTCGCCGTCAATATCATCTACCTTTTTACCCAGCACCTCTAATACAACCTCAGAACCGGAAGTGTCGAAAATACGCTGTATATCCTTAATGCTGATATTCAATTTGCGCAAAATTAAGATTTGTTCCAATCTTTTTACAGCGGTGTCATTATACATTCTATAGGCATAATCATTGCTTCTTGTACTGCTTATCAGTCCCATATCTTCATAATAACGAAGTGTACGGGCCGATATATCATACTTTGCTGAAACGTCCCTGATTTTGATCAGCTTGTTCATTGATTGTTCCTCCTGTTAACCGTTGGTTTGATCTTAGTATAATCTCTTCCCTAACGGTAGAGTCAAGAGCAAAAAGATTTTTCCCGGCTGGTGGGGAATTACTATAGTCTGACCCATAGATTTCAGCTTGTAAGTTTCGTGTTGTGCGCGTAAACGTCAATTACTTAATTCCATAAATCCCCATTTGCATATAGCTGAGCCAAAACAGCTCTATTGTTCTAAAACCGCAATTTTTCAGCACATTAAACTGTTCGTTAATTGTAATAGGAAAATAATTTCTTCCATAGCGGGAAAGATGATAACTTACTTCATCCTGTGTTTTTCCATTATCAATTTCAAACTTACCCCACCGACTCAGAACTATTTTCTTACCTTCTTCACTGTTTGAGGCAAAGTTTTCAAATGAAATAAATACTCCATTTACCTTTAATGCTTCATAACATCTTTGTATTGCCGCTACCCGTTCGCTTTCATGTAAATAATGATGGCACTGTATTGCTGTCACAATATCAAATTCATTTTTGTCGTTTATTTGCTCTGAGCCATATACTCTGAAATCTTTTACCTGGCTATTTCCAAATAATCGCTTTTGAGCATAGCCAATCATTTCCTCCGATGGGTCACAGAGAATAAATTCAAAATTGTCAAATTTCTTAGAGGCTAATTTAACCAATGCTCCTGTACCGCATCCTGTATCAAGCCACTTAGCCCTATCAAGGTTAAAAGTCTCTATCAAACTCAAGGTTTGCTCGTAAAAATGCGAATAGTAAGGAAGTGTTTTTTCAATCTGCGCATCATATTCGTCTGCGGTCATGGGTGTTGCATTAGCCACTTTAATCACTCCAATCAAATTGTATGAATATTCTATATTTAAATTAATTTACTGGGATGATATATTTCTTTGCATACCGGACACTTATATTCCACGTTCTGTTTTTTGTATGAATAGCGGGGCCACAATTTATCCTTTCCGCAATTCGGACATATTACCTCTTGTTCTTTTATCAGGCTGATCGCAATCTCTCTTGTGAGATTTGTATTTGTTGCCACAGCAATTACCTCTTTGTGTCTGCGTGATATAACAATCTTTGGATACATAGTACCATGCTTTTACAAATAAAAAAACTACCAAATCAGAGATTTGATAGTTTTTCATTTGGTGCGGACGGTGGGACTGCTTTATGCGGCGGCAATTGCCTTGCATAAAGTGACGTCGCCCACCCAAACCTGAAGGTTTGGGTACCGGGCTCCTACTCAAAGCTAAAAAAGTGCATTGAGCACTTTTTCTTAACGCTTTGAGCCCTCGCGGGTTCAAGTCCCAATAAAGAAAGCATAAAAAAACTACCAAATCAGAAATTTGATAGTTTTTCATTTGGTGCGGACGGTGGGACTTGAACCCACACGGTCTCCCATACGCCCCTCAAACGTACGCGTCTGCCAGTTCCGCCACGACCGCATTTTGTAGTGTTTTGCCGTGCTTTCACATCAGCAAGTATGATTATACTAGCATATGCTATGAGTTGTCAATATAATATTTTAAAAAATTGTGTGTATCTTGTGATAATTGTTTAACCTCAAAATCTCTATTAATAATTTGTAAATAAAAAAGTATTTTATTAAAATATGTTGAAGTGAATAAAGAGTATTGGTAAAATACATAGTATTATACTAAATGGCAGAAAATAAAATAAACAGGTACATTGAGATGTATTTGAAAAAATGCCGTTTAAAAAAAGGAGAGTTGAGCGTGGGGTTATTCAGTGTTAACTATAATAAACCAGGCCCGGGAGTTGATAAGGACGCTCCACCAAAGCCAAGATTTTTTATATTCTTTGAGGTACTGAAACGGAAATTCTGGAATTTAATAAGAGTAAACCTGATGTATGTATTATTCAATATTCCGGCGCTGCTGGTAGCGTATTTCATTGCGTCTATGTACATGCAGAAATTGCAGGTGGACGGGGGAATAGGGGATTTCTATATCAGATTCTTTTTGGCGTCTTTTCTGACATTGCTTCCGATCATTACCGTGGGTCCTGTTCAGGCAGGATTTACCTATATTCTCAGAAATTATTCCAGAGAGGAACACGCATTTATATGGTGGGATTTTAAAGAAACCTTTCAGAAGAATTTCAAACAGGGAATGGCAATTACGGGCATAGATATTGTGATTATGTATATACTGTCGATCGCCTTGAATTTTTATACAAGTTCCTCGGGGCTGCCGGCGGTTGCGGCAACGTCGTTTATAGTTTTATCCACCATGATTTTTGCCATGATGCATTTATATATTTATCCAATGCTGGTCACTGTGAATCTGAGCTTGAAGAATTTGTACAAGAATGCTCTGATCTTTTCAATACTTAAACTGTTCCCAAACCTGCTGTTCCTGGTTCTGAACATAGCGATTTCCTATGCTGCCTTCTATAATATTTTAATAGGAATAGTACTTTATGTGCTATTGCTGCCTGGCTTAATCGGATTGATGAACAATTTCTATGTAAATCCGATTATCAAAAAGTATGTTATAACGGCTACGGAATCCGAAGAGCCTGAAGAATCTGAGGAGGCCGAAGAAGTCTTGAAAATAGAGGAAGCGGAAGAAGCCGGAGACAATCCTGCGGAGAGTTTTTACAAAAAGGATCTTGAGGAAGAAGAGCCAAAGAAAGATTTGCCTGAGGAAAACGAACAAGAAAATAGATATTACTAAAAAAATAACTGTTTCCTTTAAAAGGAGACAGTTATTTTTTAGCTATTGTAGTTTTATCAGTTAATGTCGTACTGCCGCCTGATTGCCAGGATAGCCCTGTCGGCATCCTTGTCATAGATAAGGCAGGAAATGTCCACCTCGGAGGTGGTAATAAGCTTTACTTCTATTTCATTCTCTGCCAGCAGCCTGAAGAGACCGGCGGCCACTCCCGGGATTTCTTTCATGGCTTTGCCGAAAACGCTTATTTTCATACTGTCGGAATCAATACCTATTCTGAGCTCGGGAACAGTATTTTTATAAGTATTCAAAAGGGCTATCACCTTTGCAATATTATCAGCGGGCATACTGAAGGAAATATTGATTTTTCCCCTGTAGGGAGGGGACTGGGTGATCATGTCGATATTGATCTTTTCTTCCGCTATCCTGCTGAAAATGCCCGATATGACCTTCATATCATTTGGAAGATTATCCACGGTCACCAGCGCTACGTTGTATACGGTACTCATACTTGTAACTGGATTTTCAGACATAAGAGATTCCTCCTTATAATTAATTTATAGCCGCAATCAGATCTGTCATAGAATAGAGGCCTGGTTCTCTGAAAGCGAGAAACATAGACGCCTTGAGAGCTCCCACGCCGAATATTTCTTTTGACATGGCGGTATGGTTTATTTCAATGATTTCATCATTCCCTGCAAATATCACGGAGTGATCGCCGACTATTGTACCGCCGCGCACGGCATGAATGCCTATTTCCTGCTTGCCGCGTTTCTTTCTCCTGGAATGCCTGTCATATGTGTACTCGCACTTTTCCTCCAGGGTGTCGTTAATAGCATCGGCTATGGCCAGGGCGGTGCCGCTGGGAGCGTCAATTTTCTGGTTGTGATGCTTTTCGACTATTTCTATATCAAACTGTCCGTCCAGTACCTTTGCGGCCTTTTTTACAAGATCGATAAGTAAATTTACACCCAGAGACATATTGGCGGAAAAAAACACTGGTATCTTTTTTGAAATATCGTTTTTCAAAGAACTTGTTTGCTCATGGGAAAGGCCGGTTGTCGCCACAACAATGGGGATTTTTCTTTCAATGGCAAATTCCGTAAGCCCGCTGAAGGCTTTGGGATTTGAAAAATCAATTATGACATCAACCTTTACATTGCAGTCATTTAAAGAAGTAAAAACGGGGTAGGGGTTGTTGATGTTATTATTTATATCAAATCCGGCGGCAATCTTCAATCCGTTGAAATTGTCGGACAGCCTTGTTATGACCTGCCCCATTTTTCCGTTGCATCCACTTAACATTACATTAATCATTTGCGTATTCCCTCCAAAATATTTAAATGCGCCGTTGAGCCTGCTTTGCACACAGACGGATTGCGCGTAGTTTTTCAGATTAAATTCTTTACGGCTAATGTGTTTATAAACCTTATCAGTACGGTAAGCTATTCAGCTATTAAACCATATGCTTTCAATTCTTTTTTTAGTATTTCTAAATTTTTATCGGATATATCAACCAGGGGCAGTCTGCAATTTCCCACATCCATACCCAGCAGGTTCATTGCAGCTTTGATTGGTATAGGGCTTACTTCGATAAACAGCGCTTTTATCAGGCCGAGAGTCTTCAGCTGTAAAGCCCTGCTGCCTTCAGTATCGCCGGCTAAATACTTTGCAACCATGTCATGGGTGTCTCTGGGGATAATATTGGCCATAACTGATATAACGCCTTTTGCTCCCATGGAAAGGAATGGGACTACGGCTCCGTCCTCACCTGAATAAACGGTAAAGTCCTCTCCGCAGAGATTTACAATATCACCCACCTGTGAAAGGTTGCATTCCTTTACGGCAACGATATTTTCTATCTGGGCCAGGGCTTCTATAGTCTCGGGAGCTATATTCAGGTTTGTCCTGGAAGGAACGTTGTACAGTACGGCAGGGATGCTGATACTGTTTGCGATGAGCTTGAAATGCTCATACAACCCTCTTTGGGTGGTCTTGTTATAGTATGGGGATACGGTAAGTATTGCATCTGCGCCGACTTCCTGGGCGTATTTGCTGAGCTCTATGGCATGCACGGTATGGTTGCTGCCGGTTCCGGCTATAACGGGCAATCTTCCGTTTACCTTTTCAACAGTGAACTTTATTGCGGCTTTATGTTCTTCGTCATACATTGTAGAAGCTTCACCGGTGGTGCCGCAGATAATTATGGCGTCAGTGCCTTCTTTTATCTGATACTCGATTAATTCAGAAAGTTTTTTATAGTCAGTACCTTCATTTGTAAATGGGGTAACAATTGCAACGCCTGAACCGGTAAAAATTGGCTTTCTCATAAATCCTACGTCCTTTCTCTGGGCAATTTTAATACGATTTTAATACATAAAAGCTTTTAACCTTTAAATTTTTATTAAAAAAATTTATACTTTCCTAGATAATAAAAAACGCCGGCATGAGCCAACGTCTGTTTAAAACATTATAATCGGAAATTATAATAAACAGATAGCGCTCCACCATATCCAAAACCGCATGCCTGCAAATAAATTTCCCAAGTGCGGGCAGGAGGCCTCATGATGACAGTCACAAGGCTGTTAACCTTGAAACCAGGTATTACAAAGCTTATTGGGTAAGTAATAACCTTCGGCGTTTTTTCCTTTCAAAACAAATCGCAAGACCCCAATAATCTTCATCGTTCATACTATTAAAAAACGCACCTCTATCTAATTTTATTCAGTTTTTTTAATAATATCATTGGCATAATAAAGTGTCAAATATTTTATAAGGCAAACGGCAATTTTTTCAGCGGCAGAAAAATTTATCCGCAATGGAGCGGTTGTCCGGTGATAGCCCATTGCATCATGTGAATATTATATGACCCATGTTTCAATATTGTTACAATTTAGGTTCAAAGAAGGAGGTGGGGGACGGGCTGTCGAAAATTATAAAAAAATGTAAAAAAAGATAAGGAGCATGTTACAAATGAAGAAAATTTGCTTATTTTTAAGCATAGTTTTGCTTTTTTCTACGGTTTCCGCTGTAAACGGCAACCATGCATCCGCCGCGGCAAATCAGATTGTAAAGATAGGATTGTACTATTCTTCAACAGCACAGAGCCAGATAGGCATCAGCGCGGATAAGGGCGTTTCCTTCAACGCTTTCGATTCGGCGGCCAATACATATATTCCCGTATATGACTCTAAAGCAGGTGAAACGACCACAATCAGGAAGGACAGTTATTTTACAGGCAGCGGCTCGTCTCTGACTCCGGCGGCAGCGGGCAGCGCGACCTCAGGTCCTGTACATATAAAGATCCAGAGTACTTATAATTCATATGAGGATACACTGCCGGTCATCCAGACATACAAACAAAAAGGTATAGCCGCGTATCCGGTCTACACCGATTCGGGATGGAATATCTGGACTGGTTTTTACGTTGATGAGGCAAAGGCTCAGAAGGCTGTTGAAACCGTCAAGTCTAAACTTGGAGCAAATACCTATGCGGTGATTGACAAATCGGACACCAGGATATACGGGGCCAACGGCGCCGGGGAAGTGGTGTTCATGTACGCCTCGGCCAAAAAGCTTCTGAGGGGGGAATCGCTGTCCAAAGAGGACCCGAACCCCATAAAGATAGGGACTGCCCTGTACAGAGGCCAGGTGGAATTCCTCAGACAGAGCGGAAGCGATATGACTGTTATAAATGTTTTGCCCATGGAGGAATATTTATATGGGGTCATACCCAATGAAATGGAGGCCTATTCCAACCCTGAAGCCCTTAAAGCCCAGGCTGTTGCGGCCAGAACCTATTCCTACGTATCAATAAACAAACATGCTTCATTGGGTTTCAACCTGTGTCCGACCACGGATTGCCATGTCTACAAGGGCTTGAGCTCTGAAAGCCCCATCAGCAACAAGGCTGTGGACGATACCAGGGACATGGTGGTGACCTATAACGGCAAACTGGCGGAAACAGTTTATTTTTCTTCCAGCGGAGGACGCACCGAGGATGCGGCCAATGTATGGGGAAACAGTATCCCGTATCTGGTGAGCGTGGAAGACAAATATGAATCGGGCAAATCCTATAAATACAATTGGGAGATGTCCTTCACAGTGGATGAAATAAGCCAGAAGCTCAAGAGCCAGAACATAGGTACGGTCACAGGCATGGAAATCACAAAGTACTCCGCTTCCGGAAGGCCTATTGAGATAGTTGTAAAAGGTACGGCGAAACCGGAGGGAGTGGTGATAACAAAGGACAGATGCAGGACCTTCCTGAGCCTGTACAGCCAGTGGTACGATATTACCACTGACGCAGATGTCAATGTAAAAGTAAATGATAAGGTTCAAAGCACTCAGCTGAGCCAGCTCAAGGTGGTAACCGCCAACGGCCAGACCTCTTACGATGACCCGGGGCAAAAGGTCACAGTCGTGGGTGCAAACGGAACTACGGCGACAGTTTCCGCAACTCCCACAAAATACAATTTTGTCAACGGAAAAGGCTGGGGCCATTCGGTGGGAATGAGCCAGGAAGGCGCAAAAGGCATGGCAAATGCCGGATTTACATATGACCAGATACTTACTCATTATTACACGGGAACGAAAATTGAATTGAAGAAGTAAAATCTGAAATGAAAAAACACCTCATTTCAAAAGATTCTTTTGGGAATGGGGTGTTTTTGTGATGAAACGGTTTTTATATAAGAAAAGAGTAAAAAAATTTTAAGTATGTGTGATATTTTAAAGGTCTCATTAGTCTTATAAATGAAAAGCTTTTCAAGGAGATAAAATTATGGAGCAACTCTGGAACTACCAATACCTGGTTGAAAAATACATAGATACTGTCTACCGGATCGCACTGAACTGGTTGAAAAGCTCAAATGATGCTGATGATATTACTCAAAATGTTATGGCAAAACTCATTACGCACAAAAATGAATTCATAGATGAGAACCATATTAAGAGCTGGCTCATCCGCGTTACCATCAACGAATGCAAAAGCTATTCACATTCTTTTTGGCTTCGGAATATTACTTCCATTCAAAAGTGTGAAAATTCTCTTGTGTTCAGGACGCCGGAACAAAGTGATTTATATGATGCGGTAACGGATCTGCCGGGCAAATACCGGATCGTCATATACCTCTACTATTATGAGGATTATTCCGTGGCGGAGATTTCCGGGTTGATTGGAGTTTCAGAAACAGCAATTCAAAATCGTTTAATGAGAGCCAGAGCAAAACTAAAAAAACAACTTAAAGGAGGTTGGAATAATGACTGACAAAGAACTGGTCAAGAGTACCTTTTCGGAAATTCATGTCCCGGATGCCATAAAAGCACATATATTACAAATGGGCTCAATAGCGGAACCCAGAAAAAAGGCTTGGAGATTTGTACCTGTTGTAGTCTGCATAATGCTGGTTTTTGCTTTGGGCGGCTTTGCTTACGCTATAGTTCGATATTGGGGAGTAGGCGTTGTAGGAGATACCGATCGTTCTGCGATTATGAACCCGTTCGGGACTGTCGCCTCGGGTGAGGCAGATGTCAAAGATAGTCAGGATTCAAGCGGGCAAAAAAGCGGCATCATTAAGAACTATGATAACATATTTGCAGCTTCTGCCATCAATTTTGAACTGACTTCAAACGAGATCCCGTCTCTTTACTTCAGCCCCGGTTATATGGTGGTATTTACTCGCGGAAATGAGATGGGATGGCGGTTAAAGACGGGAGACCAACTCGCTGTCAATTACACATTGGACGATCAAAGCCTTGTACTGGAAACAGGGTATGTTCTGAACGGGGAATATTACAAACTGGGTGAGGAAAAAGGGGCGGATTTTGCAGATACAATCACAGCCGCAGAAGACGGCGTGTACTACTTCTGCATTACAAATCATTCCAGCGCCAATGCGATTATTAAGAGAGGCACTGTCGACTTACAAGTAAAGTGAGCATTGCCAGTGCAAATTTATGGGATAGAATTCATGAGAAAATGGGCTGTCATACTAAAAATGATTAGTGTGACAGCCCACGATTTATTATTTGCAAGTTCTGAAGCCTCAGTTGTGAAAAAATTCATTGTACAGCGATATAACCGCCTTATGCGACTCATCCTGTCTGACTGCGAACATCATGGTGATCTCGGAAGACCCCTGGTTGATCATTTCAAGGCTGATAGAAGCCTTTGCCAGGGCAGAAGTGGCTCTTGCGGCAGTCCCTACAGTGTTTTTCATACCTTCTCCAACTATTATTATCATAGCCAGGTCATGGTCGATGGACACGTCGTCGCAGTCCAGTTCATTCTTTATGCGTTCCAGTACTTTTTGCTCCGTTTGCTCATCTTTGAACTGGTTCTGCTTCAGGATTATGGATATATTGTCTATTCCGGAAGGAGTGTGCTCATAGGAAATCCCTTCTTCTTCAAGCACCTGAAGCAGCTTCCTGCCGAAACCTATTTCTCTGTTCATCATGAACTTGCTGACATATATGCAGCAGAAACCCGAATCACTGGCGATTCCAACAACGTGATTGGGGGAATAGTCCCTTTTCAGCAGTATTTTTGTTCCCGGAGCCGAAGGGTTGTTCGTATTTTTGATGCAGACAGGTATTCCCGCCATAAACACGGGAACCAGGGTGTCCTCATGAAGTACCGAAAAGCCCGCGTATGAGAGCTCTCTCATTTCTCTGTAAGTCAGTTCGGCAATGGCCACCGGATTATGTACCAATCCCGGGTGTGCGGCGTAAACGGCATCCACGTCGGTGAAATTTTCGTATAAATCCACATTGAGCGCCGCGGCAAGTATTGAGCCGGTAATATCCGAACCGCCCCGCGGAAAGGTTGCCACATTGCCTTCAAGAGTGTAGCCGAAAAAGCCTGGGAAAACTATAATTCCATCATAAGCGCTGAGTTTTTTCAGATTGTCAAAGGATTCCGGTAGCACCTGGGCATTTCCGAAATCACTGCTCATTAAAAGTCCGGCTTGTTTGGGGCTGATATAATGGGCTTTTTTTCCTATACTGTTCAGATAGGCTGCCACCAGTTTGGCGCTGTTGTCTTCTCCAGCCGCCTTCATGGCGTCCATAAACATCCCCTGGTGGGAGGTATCCAGCTTCAGTCTGTTTTCAAGGTCTTCTCTTATTTCATTTACGATTGTGTTGTCAAGCTTCAGTTCGCCGGCGATATCCTTGAACCTTTTTACTACCGCCTCCAGCTCCTCCGAAGCATTTCCGGATTCCAGATGCTTCCGGGCGCAGGCGATCAACAGATCCGTCACTTTTGTATCTTCATTGTCCCTTTTTCCGGGAGCAGACACCACTATAACTCTTCTGTCATTGTCAGATAGAATAATTTCACAAACCTTTTTTATCTGTTCGGCATTGGCCAACGAGGTTCCACCAAATTTTGCTACCTTCATTTTTTTCTCCATTTCCGGTCCGGGATAAAAGATGAATCGTCCTGCTGGGATGTAGTTTTCAAAACTTTAATGAAAGCCTGAAAGAATTCATGGGATGAAATTCATAAATTACCCGCGCCATTTATTTTCTGCTATAACCGAATCGTCAATTCTCGTTGTATTTAGACATCTTCAAGTATCTTCCTACGGGAATTATACCGCGCCGGCAGAAAACTTCCCCATATAGGATTTTCATACCGTTGCACGCTTCAACAAGGCGGAGGATATCCGCCGCCTCCTTATATCTCATAAATTATACAAAAAAACAATATATATGGCAATAAGTATTTGTAATATAAGTAATTATAATGTATGATATCATAAGTGGAAATGACACTTGATTGAATATGGTTGATATTACATATAATAATGGCAACAAATGAAGGTTTTTGGAGGCTGAAGTGGATCTGAAGGAATTTGGTTATTATTTGCCCGAGGAGCTTATTGCCCAGCATCCCATGGAAAAAAGGGACATGTCGAGACTGATGGTGCTGGACAGGAAAACCGGGGAAATAGAGCACAGGGTTTTTAGAGATATAGTTGAGTATCTGAATGAAGGCGATTGCCTCGTTTTAAATAACACCAGGGTTATTCCGGCACGGCTGCTGGGAGAAAAAGAGGGAAGCGGCGGAAAAATAGAGTTTGTGCTTTTGAAGAAAGTCAGGAACGATGACTGGGAGGTTATATTGCGCCCCGGGAAAAAAGCCAGGCCAGGCGCCAGGTTCGTTTTCGGGAACGGAGAACTGAAGGCTGAGGTCATGGAAGTCCTGGAGGATGGAAACAGGCTTGTGAGGTTCATATATGAAGGCGTCTTTGAGGAAATACTGGACAGAGTGGGAATAATGCCTCTGCCGCCATATATAACCGAAAAGCTGGAGGACCCTGAAAGGTATCAGACCGTTTAT
>JAEWSZ010000205.1 GCA_023397905.1 Bacillota bacterium
CTTCCATTGCCGATCCGCTGGAGGCCGGTACGGATTCGGCAGATGATAAATATGCGGTCTGCTTCAAAAACGTAAATTTTTCATATGACAGCTCGGCGGAATACGCTTTGAAAAATATCAATATTAATATTGAAAAAGGTCAGATGATCGGAATCATTGGCTCCACAGGCTCAGGAAAATCGACGCTGATAAATCTCATAGCCAGGTTCTATGATGCCACCGAAGGAGCTGTAATTGTAAATGGGGCGGATGTAAAAAAACATAAACAGCATGAATTGAGAAGCAGGATAGGCATGGTACCTCAGAAATCGGTGCTTTTTTCCGGAACCATAGAAGAGAACCTGAAATGGGGAAATGAAAATGCGTCGTATGAGGATATAGTCAGCGCCGCCAGGATTGCGCAGGCCTATGAATTCATAGAAAAGAAGCCGGAGGGCTTTCAGACGGTTATATCCCAGGGGGGAGCAAACCTTTCCGGCGGTCAGCGGCAGAGGCTGGCAATTGCCAGAGCCCTGGTGAGAAAACCTGAAATACTGATACTGGATGACAGCTCCAGCGCACTTGACTATGCAACGGATGCCCGGTTGCGAAAAGAGTTGAAAGAGAACCTGACGGCGCTGACTGTGATCATGGTCACCCAGAGGGTGGCCGCCATCCGGAACGCAGATATGATCATCGTTCTTGAGGATGGGGAGATAGCGGGTATGGGCACAAACGACCATTTGATGGAAACCTGCCCGGTCTATATTGAACTGGTAAACAGCCAGGACCAGACAAATACACCGGAGAATGGGCAAAACTCCAAACAGGGGGCCGGAGGTACTGCGGAGCTTTCCGTTCCGGAAGAAGGAAGCGGGGTGGCTCACATATGAAGAAAAGTGTAATAGGGCGCCTGTACAAATATATAGCAAAAAACAGGCTTTGTTTGACAGGTGCATTGATTTGCGCGGTATTCAGCAATATACTCATGATCGCGGGCCCGTACATCATAGGAAAAGGCGTCGACAGCATAACAGGCAGGGGAAGTGTTGATTTTAACAGGATACTGCACATTATTATAATAATAATCGGCTTATATATAATAAGCGCGCTTTTTCAGTGGTGCCTGCAGGTGCTTACAAGCATACTGGCAAACAGAACTGTGGAGGAACTGAGAAAGGACGTATTTCTGCATATATCAAAAATGCCGCTGGAGTACTTTGACAGAAATCCTCACGGCGATATAATGGCAAGGCTGACAAGTGACATTGAGTACATTTCTGAGGGGATTTTCCAGTCGGTTACCCAATTCATTACCGGCATCATCTCAATAGTGGGCTCGCTGGTGTTCATGTTCATTCTTGACCCCATAATCACGCTGGTGGTAATAGTAATGACCCCCGTTACATTTTTCATTGCCTCCTTTATTACAAAGCGTTCATCGAAGATGTTCAGGGAACAGTCAAAATTAAACGGCGAGTTGAACGGATTTATCGAGGAAATGATAGGAAATCAAAAGGTGATAAAAGCCTTTAACTACGAGGAACGCGCCCAGGCCAGATTTGAAGAGATAAACGGCAGGCTGTACACCACAGGCAGGTGGGCACAGTTCTATTCATCGCTGGTAAACCCGTCAACCCGGCTGGTAAACAACATTACCTATGTCCTTCTGGGGTTGACAGGCGGCATTGCGGCTCTGGCGGGCCGTCTCAGCATTGGCTATATTTCCAGCTTTTTGACCTATTCGACTTACTTCTCGCAGCCGATAAATAATATAACAAGTGTCACCACTCAGCTTCAGTCGGCAGTGGCATCGGCTCAAAGAGTGTTTGCGGTCCTGGACGGCGAGGCCGAGAAGCCGGAAGGGGAGGACATGGTCCAATTGAAGAATTCCCAGGGAAATGTGGAATTTGATGACGTGTCATTTTCATATACTCCCGACGTACCTTTAATAAGGAATTTCAGCCTTGATGTAAAAAAAGGTACGAGAATTGCAATCGTAGGGCCAACCGGCGCAGGCAAAACAACACTGGTAAATTTGCTGATGAGGTTTTATGATGTAAATAGCGGGAATATATATATTGACAATAACAATATCAAAAATTTAACAAAGGACAGCCTCAGAAAGTCCTTTGGCATGGTATTGCAGGACACCTGGCTGTTCATGGGGACCATAAGGGAAAACATCATTTACGGCAAGCCAGGCGCCACAGAAGAAGAGGTCATACAGGCGGCAAAATCGGCCAATGCACACAGCTTTATAAAGAGGCTGCCAAAGGGATATGACACTGAGTTGACCGAGGGAGGGGGCAACCTGTCGCAAGGCCAGAGACAGCTTTTGACAATAGCCAGAGTAATGCTGGTCATACCTCCCATGCTGATACTTGACGAGGCTACCAGCAGTGTGGACACCAGGACGGAGCTGAATATTCAGAAGGCTTTTCTCAGGATGATGGAGGGCAGGACAAGCTTTATAATAGCTCACAGGCTATCCACCATAAGAGAGGCGGATTTGATTCTGGTTCTTGACAGGGGGCAGATAGTGGAGCAGGGCAGTCATGAAGAGCTTCTGGAAAAAGGCGGTTTTTATAAAAAGCTCTATTACAGCCAGTATGAAAATGAGGAGTAGAGAGGAAGAATTCAGGAGTCAGAAATCAGGATTCGGAATGAAAGGCAGAATGCAGGAGCTGGGATTCTGGATTCGGAATGAAAGTGGAAGGCGGAAATGCAGTAGTTTAGGAGTACAGAAGTATAGAATTCAGAATAAAAACCATACGGAAGTTTGGGATATAGGATAAACCTTTAGGCGGAATTCGGGATCCGGAAATACTTGGGCAGGAATGGGATTTGTGAGCATGTGCCGGTTTCTGAAATAACGGGGGTGATTTTTATGGAGAAGTTGTTTGAGAACTATAAATTGCATAAAAAGTTGCTTGTTGAGGCATTGGTGGAGAAAGATTATCTGGAAATATACAAATTTCCCCTGCTCAAAAACGATTTTATTATAAAGCTTGGAGAACCCAGGTATGAGCTTCACAAACTGGAACTGGACATTGCCAAAACCAAATTGAAGCTGGAGATGATGCAGGTGTGCATTCAATTTCAGATCCCCATAGATGCGGAACATATAGAACGGACACTCCAGAAGGAGTTTGAGAAGCATTTCAATATACTTAGAATGATGAAAAGGGAAATAGACAATGTCCGCAGCCTTGGGGAAGAAAATGAGAGTATTCACAAAAATGCCCGGGAGCTTAAAGAACTGTATCTGACAATAGCCAGCTTTGTCCATCCGGAATTGATCTGCGGCGATGGCCGGAACATCAGGGAGAGAATCTGGAAGGCCACCAGGGAAGCCTATGAAAAAAGAGATACCGCAAAATTGAAAAGGCTCTATAAAAAGACATTGGGAGAATTTAAAGGTATGTGTGAGATACAGGGAAATCAGAAAGAGCTGACTAAAGCTGTACGTTCCATGAAGACCAAAACCAGGGATGTTCAGACTGAGATAGAAAAGTTGAAGAAACAGTTCCCCTTTAATGAGGCAAAGCTGCTTGAAGATGACGACGCCATTGAAAAATTCAGAAAGGATATCGACCTGGATATTAAAATCGCGCGGGAATTGCTGGACAAACTTGAAAAACAGATACTTGAAAAGCTGCCGCCTCCGGGTGATCTGCTGAATTAAAAAGCAAGTAATAAAAGGTAATTTAATTAAATCTATTAAATTACCTTTTATTACCAAAATCAATTACGGTTGAAAGCCCTTTGCTTTCCAGGCGAATATTGCTTTTAAGCCGGCTTTCAACGCAGTTTGGGTTTGTATGATTTTTTATACTTCAGGAGGCTTTAGCCTCAAACCCAAACTATCGGCTTTCAGCCGATAGTAATTGAGTGTGTTATGCGGTTTAGTTGCCGTACCCGTCATTTGTGTAAATTTCCTTATCATGGGCGTCGAAGCCCTGGATCCGGGTTAAATGTATGCTGGTATCTCCGGGGCTTTCCCAGGTAAAAAGGAACAGGTTGCCGTAGAAATCCGTCTGGGCTTTGGTTTCGCCATTGCTCAAGGTTATCCGGACTTTTTGGACTCTTTTGTCGTTTACAGCTCCGTACACTTGGCAATATTGATCTGATACATGCCAGGTATAATCCAGTGCGTACTCTTCCTTGTTTTTAAACCCGACGGGCTGAGTCCCGAAGCTCCAGAAGAGTAACAGGCTCCTTTTAACTGTGTTGCAGGATATCCATTTATCATATTTGCAGAGTATGTATTTTCCTTTTTCATAATTCTCCGTATGTATGACCTGGGAAGGTCCGTAATGGATACTTCGTTCAGAGTGTTCATGGGCTGACAGCGGGGTAAGATACAGATTTGAACACCGGAAAAATATAAAAAACATTACGGCAATGATAAAAATATTTCTTATAAGCTTTTTAGATCGGATCATTCTGCCTCACCTCTTCAATGGAATCTCAATTTTATAGCTGCGGTTGTAGCTGTCATAGGAAATTATCAGTTTATTTGCCTGCGGGTTAAAGTTATCAACCGATCTGACGCCTTTTGAAACAATGCCGTTGCTGGAGGACTCAGAACCGTCAAAATATTCATTGCCCAGATCATCCCTTATAGTGCCTATATTGCCCAGGGACCAGCCTGAGCGGAATATCAGCTTCTCGTGGTGTTCATATGCAATGTGCATGGTGCCGGATTTATCCAGAACAATTTTCTGGAATTTGATAAGTGTATCATCCAGCCGGACGGTTTCGTTTACGTCGATGCTGTAAACTATCCGGGAGTCAGGGATACTGTTGATGGGACTGCTTTTGAATGACATCAGTATTTTGGGACCCACTAAGGAAAGATTTAAGAGCACAATGGCAATAACTATAAGATTTGTCATTATCCAGAGCCAGCCTATTAGGGGATGGTGCTGCCTGTTGAGCTCCTGCCCGATTTGCCTGGCGTCTCCCATGTCAGATACGGCAAGCTTTTCTGCAGATACTCTGTCATGGCCAATTTCCATATAGAAATCTCTCTTGTCATTTATGTGGGCTTCAAGTTCACTTTTTATGCCGGTCTTATCAAAGGGAAATTTGACACGGGACATGATCTGCTCCAGAAAATCCCTGGTCTCAGGCAAAAGCATTTGCTTCACCACCCAATACTTTTTTTACGGAGTCGGAGAATATCTGCCATTTTTCTGATTCCTCCGCCAGCTGTTTTTTTCCTTTGTTGGTGATCTGATAATATTTCCGCTCTTTGCCGTTATCCCCCTTGAATATGTAGGATTTCACAAATCCACTGTTTTCCAGCTTGTGAAGAACGGGATACAGGGTTCCCTCCTTGAATTGAAAAACATTGTCGGAGCGGGTTTCCAGTTCTTTGATTATTTCGTAGCCGTACCGGTCTTTTTCCTGAATAAGGGTCAACACCATGAGCAGGGTGCTTCCGCCTAAAAGTCCTTTATCAAGCTTCATACCTTTCTCCGTAACCTCCTTGATATCAATGGTAATCAGGGAATCCTGATTACCGTAATTTAAAAAGAATACCTTGATGATCTATGTATAGTATACATAGATCATCAAGGTATGTCAAGGAGTTATTTTTCAGTCAACTATTAAGATATCTGCAAAAAATACTTTTCTTATTAAGCGTAAAAGGATATTGAACTAAATAATTTTTGTAATAAAAAAGGGACAATTCTCATTAAAGAAATGTCCCGGTACAAATTCAATATAGGATATATTGCTAAACGACCTGTAAAATCGCACATTTCAGATATTCGGTCTCAGGCGATGCCAGCAGCACCGGATGGTCCTTGGCCTGAGATCTGTATTCCACCACACGGACCTTGCGCCCGGAGTCTGCGGCGGCGTCATAGAGAATGTCCATGAACAGCTCGGAATCCACATGCTGGGAGCAGGAGCAGGTAATGAGATAGCCGCCTCTGCTGATTATCTTCATTGCCCGGAGGTTTATTTCCTTGTAGCCTCTGATAGCGCCCTGCACCGCGTTTTTGGTCTTGGTGAAGGCGGGCGGGTCCAGCACTATGGTATCAAAGGTTTCACCGTTATCGTAAAATTCCCGGAGTATATCAAAGGTATTTGCCGCCTTGAATTTGACGGCGGAATCCAGCCCGTTTATTTCCGCGTTTCTGGAGGCGCAGTTTACCGCATGCTCCGAGATGTCAATGCCCAGAACGCTTTTAGCGCCGAAAAGCCCTGCGTGTAGGGCAAAGGAGCCGGTGTGTGTAAAACAGTCCAGTACCTTTACACCCTTTACAAAAGGTGCGATGGCGGCCCGGTTTTCCTTCTGGTCCAGAAAGAAACCTGTCTTCTGGCCATTTTCCACGTCCACCAGAAACTTTACTCCGTTTTCGGTCATTTCAACCAGCGTGTCAAAGGGGCCTTTCAGGAATCCCTTCTGCATTTCAAGGCCTTCCAGCTGCCTTACGGGAACGTCGTTTCTTTCGTATATGCCCTGGGGCTTTATAATATCGTCCAGAATTTTTACTATATCATTTTTAAATCTGTCCATACCCAGAGCCAGAGTCTGAACTACCAGAATGTCGGAAAACTTGTCCACTACCAGGGCAGGCAGAAAGTCAGATTCTGCAAAGACCGCCCTGCAGCTGTTCACATCGGCCACCTGTTTCCTGTAATTCCAGGCGTCGCTGATCCTTCCATACAGAAAGTCATAATCGATTTCTTCATGCCCGTAGGTCAGCATTCTTATGGTAATCTGAGAAATGGGGTTGTAAAAACCTCTTCCCAGGAATTTATTTTTGCTGCTGTATACGTCCACAACATCTCCGGGAGTGATATCGCCCTCAGTATGGGATATGTCGCTTCTGAATATCCAGGGATGCCCGTATTCAACTCTATTTTCTTTCCCTTTAACGATATAGGCCTTTGCCATGTCAGTTATCCTTTCTCAGACTTCTTCTGGTGCCGTCCTTTTCAATTATAACGGTATTGTCCAGCGTAGCTTTGAGATTTGCCCTGAAGGCGGATATATATTCTTTTCTCAATTGGTCCCTTTCGGCCAGCTCGGCCTCTGAGAGAGAAGAGATCTTTGCCTTTTTAGCCAGCTCGTTTAATCTGTCGATTCTGCTTTTTTCCATAAAAACCGTCCTATCTGTGTTATTTCATTGCTCAATGGCACAAAAAGTATTATATCAAAAATTATGCACTTTAAAAAGTTATTTAGTACTCGGGTAGCTCCGGATTATTTTAATGTTGACAGAATACCGGAATATTGTGGTATTATTAAAAATAAGGAAGATTATCTCATTTAGTTTGATACAAAATCGGCGAACAAATACGCCGAGGTATATTTAATTATATTCGGAGGTGTATGAAATGGCTGATTTGCAAATTGTCATATTTGCTTTGAACAATGAATTATGCAGTGTTAATGCGTCAATAGTTTATAAAATTGAAAGATACGGCGAGGTATCGCTTATTCCGGAGATGCCGGATTATATAAAAGGACTGTTCAACTTAAGGGGAAGAGTGGTTCCCGTGGTGGATCTGAATAAGCGGTTCAATATGGGAGATTCAGAGGTGACTAAAAAGTCAAAGATAATTATTACGGAAAAGGACGGGCAGCTGTTCGGCTTTTTAGTGAACAACGTGCTGGAGATAATCAACCTTGATGAGGATTCGGTGGACAAGTCCGAAGCAGTGTTAAAGGTCAACAGCCAGAAGTATATAAAGGGTATCGGCAAGAGGGAAGACAAGCTGTTTTCAATCATAGATCTGAATGAGATTTTACATACGGATGAAATCGAAGAGGTAAATGAAGCCCTTACAAGCAAGGTTTAAATAGCAAAATAATCAGGTGAAAAAGCTTTTTGTGGCCCTATCGGCCATAAAAGGCTTTTTTTACATATATGGATGTATATGCTGTGATAGATATGTATGGATTAACGAATATTTAAGGATTGCGGAAGAAAAATGCAACTCACAGGCCTTAAAATGCAGCATGGCCGTGAAGCGGTTGCCGCCTCCCGGTGCTTGTGATATTCTTAGCCTGAAAGAGGGGAATTCATGAAAATAAAGATAATTGAAAATCCGTTAATAAAGGATTTGGAAGTGCATATATTATGCGAAAAAAGAAATGCGTACGTGGAATTTCTGGTCTCCGCTCTTTCAGAAAAATCCATAATTATAAACGGAAAGCTTGAAAATGAATATACCAAGCTTTCATCCGCCGATATATACTATTTTGAATCCGTGGACAATAATACCTATATTTATTGCGAAAACAAAGTGTACAGGAGCGATCTGAAATTATACGAGCTGGAAGAAAAATTGTCAGGTACTGAATTTTCCCGTATAAACAAATCCTGCATTATGAATACCTCCAGGCTGGAAAAGGTAAAGGGGCAGATTAACGGAAGGCTTCTCGCTACTTTGACAAATGGCGAAAAGCTCATAATCAACAGAAGCTATGTGCCTGAAATAAAGCGGAAACTGAAAATATCATTTAACCGTGCAGGGGGAACGCCATGAAAAGGATAAATCAATATTTTAGCGGGGGATGTGTAGCTTTCACAGTCCTGTCGGCAATAACGATCATTATGCATATTTTGGATAAACAGGATGCCATTAAAATAAAATCCCAGATGGGTATGCTGCTGATCATTATTTTGGTACAAACGGTGCTGTACCTCATGGAAAATGTGGGGATAAGGTCCCAGATAGGCCATATGGCATTGGAGCTATCAGTGATAGCGGCTGTTACATTTGCAATAGGAATACCAATCAGGCTGGTTGAGGTTTCAGACGTTTATTCCGTCATCCGGATTGTTTTGATAATAGCCCTGGCATATGGAATAACAAGCCTGAGCCTGTATATAAACGGCATTTCCGCCGCAAACGAAATCAACCGTCATTTGCAGCGGAAATGAATAGTCTAAGGAATGCCTGAGGTGGGAGGAGAGGAGTGCAATAT
This sequence comes from Bacillota bacterium, assembly GCA_023397905.1. Classification (GTDB taxonomy): domain Bacteria; phylum Bacillota; class Clostridia; order Acetivibrionales; family DSM-1351; genus Ruminiclostridium. The sequence continues at coordinate 8,939 of JAEWSZ010000205.1, forward strand.
GTATTTATTCGGAGATTCATATTTTGAGCTGACGGTATTAAAAAATGTTTTTCAGGCGGTGTTTATATTTTATCTGTTCTCGGAAATATGCTTATTATGCTTTACGGGCATGTACGGCAGAAAAAAGTCCGGAAACGGGGAAAGGGCCGACAGGGGATCGTGCCTGCTGATTGTCGCAGGTTTTATGCTGATAATGGGAATAAACCTTATTCTCAGGAAGCATACGCCGTATGTGATGCCCGTATTTTTATTCTGGGCAGGCATTGTATTTACACTTGCGGGCATTATTGTGAGAGTGTACTCAGTGTGGACCCTGAGAAGATTCTTTACATTTTCCGTACGGGTAAGGTCCGGTCAGAAAATAATTCAGTCCGGACCTTACAGGCTCATCAGACATCCTGCATACAGCGGGAGCATTTTATCCCTGACAGGTATTGCCATGTGCTTCAGAAGCGTATTGGGGCTGATGGGCACCCTGGTTGTCATAGCCATAGTTTACGGGTACAGAATCAGCGTAGAAGAAAAAGCCCTGGAAAGGAATTTTAAAACAGACTACACGGAATATAAAAAGAGGACCCGGAAAATTATTCCGTTCCTACTGTAACCACAAAAAGGGACTGCTGTAGAACAGTCCCTTTTCTATAATTGGAAGCTATACGTTGAATCTGAACAGGGTGACGTCGCCGTCTTGCATGACGTATTCCTTGCCCTCCGACCTTACAAGGCCCTTTTCTTTTGCGGCATTGTAGGTTCCGCAGCTCATCAGGTCGTTGTAGGCGACGATCTCGGCTCTGATAAAGCCCCTTTCAAAGTCGCTGTGGATTTTGCCCGCGGCCTGGGGAGCCTTTGTTCCGCGGATAATAGTCCAGGCCCTGACCTCCTGTGGTCCGGCGGTCAGATAACTTATGAGGCCAAGAATTTTGTAGCTGGCTTTTATGAGCTTATCCAGGCCGGATTCATCCAGGCCCATGGCTTCGAGAAAATCGGCTTTTTCATCGTCGGCCAGTTGGGCGATCTCTTCCTCCACCTTCGCACAGATGACCATAACCTCGGAGTTCTCGGCTGAGGCGACCTCTTTGAGCTCGGCCAGGAACCTGTTGTCCTCCAGTGAAGCCAGATCGTTTTCGGATACATTTGCGGCATACAAAACAGGCTTCATCGTTATCAAAAACAGCTGGTCCGCCATTTGTTGCTGCTCACTGTCAAAGGTCATTGACCTGGCTGGTTTTCCGCTCTCAAGATGCGCCTTGATAGACTCTAAAAGCTCTATTTCGATCTGGAATTTCTTATCGCCGGATTTGAGCATTTTTTTGGTCCTGTCTATTCTCCGCTCCAGCATTTCCAGATCTGCAAAAATCAATTCCAGATTAATTGTCTCCACATCCCGTTTTGGACCGATGGAGCCGTCGACGTGGACTATGTTACCGTCTTCAAAACATCTGACCACATGGACGATAGAGTCCACTTCTCTGATATGTGAAAGAAATTTATTTCCAAGTCCTTCGCCCTTGCTGGCCCCTTTTACCAAACCGGCAATATCCACAAATTCTATTACCGTAGGAGTGATTTTTTCAGGGCTGTACATTTTTGCCAGCGTATCCAGCCTTTCATCGGGGACCGCAACTATTCCCACGTTGGGTTCGATGGTGCAGAAAGGATAGTTGGCGCTTTCGGCGCCTGCCTTTGTTATGGCGTTGAACAGGGTGCTTTTCCCTACATTCGGAAGTCCTACAATACCTAGTTTCATTTATTTTACTCTCCATACTTCATAAAATATATTGTCTTTCTCATGATTTATCAAAAATAACATAAAAAATTATATACTATATAGTATCTCAATGCAATAAAATTGAGATTCAGAGAAGGCTCCCATATTTTTGCTTTTCAAGTTTCCGATAACAATTGACTTTTTGCGAAATATCAGACATACTTTCTTTAGCTGCGTATATTTAAGCGTAATACATTTTGGGATTGAACATAGTGGTTTTATGAAAATAGCAAATGTTTACTCATATAATTTAACAGGCAGGAGGTAAATTTATGTATTGTAGAAATTGTGGAAACGTCATGAACGATCAGGCGGCTATATGCGTTACATGCGGAGTGCCGGTGGGGAAGGGAAACAATTATTGCCCTTTGTGCGGAGAGCCGACAGATTCTCTGTCCCAGGTATGTGTGAAGTGCGGAGTGAATTTAAACTCGTTTGGCCAGCAGAAATCAAAGCTGGCGGCAGGTTTATTCGGAATCTTCCTGGGAGTATTCGGCGTTCACAGATTTTATCTTGGGCATATAGGGATAGGACTGGCACAGCTGTTGATAACGGTTCTTTCCTGCGGTCTTCTCTCATGGGCTACATGGATATGGGGATTGATTGAAGGAATAATGATACTTGCCGGCAACATCAATAAAGATGCAAAGGGCGTTCCCTTAAAGGAATGATGAAGCCCGGAAAATGGCAGCAGCCGTTAACATGTTTGCAGTGAGCGTGCTGACGGATATTAGAAGCTGAGATAAAATGCGGTAAATAAAACAGAAAATTTGAAGGGACACGCCTTTTATGAAGGTATGTCCCTTTTTTATGAAAAGGGCACACTCCGGAAATGTTGTTTCCTGTTGCCGGAGCTGCCTCTATTTTCCAATAAGTTTTTTCAGCCTTCCGCCCAGGGATGTGCTTTTGCGCTCTCTCCAGGTGGTAATGGATCTGTCCACCTCCTGAAAATGCCTGTCCAGCTTTAATTCAAGTTTTCTGGAACTGTTCTCAACACAGGCGCCCAATTCCAGTTTGGATTTGTGTATCTCCTTTGATATCTGCTCCCTTGTGCTGAGGAACTCAGCGGATATATTATTGAAAACCTGCTCTTTGATACTGTTGATGGCCTCTATTATTGCGGCCAATTCATTGCTTGCCGGTTGATTGGCCAGGGAATTGGCCACCGCCGGAAGCTGTCCTGGGTCTGCAGAAGAATTTGCGCTGCCGCGGATGATATTCTCATCTTCGAGAATTTTCCTTATGGCTTTAAGTTCGAGTCCCTGATCCCGCATTGCTTTTATCTGGTACATCAGATTTGCCAGTTCTGTGGTGTAAAATCGTCTGCCGCGGCCGTCCTTGGGGATATTCAATCCAAATTCCTTTTCATAGAATCTTAAAGCATGATCCGTTATATTTAAAGATTCGCTTAACTCTGTTATTGAATACCTCTCCTTTAAAACATCCATATTTACATACCTCCTAAACCTGACCCGTTTTCTTTTGTTATAATGCAAATACTGCCGTATGGCAAATATTTACATATGATGATAGTAGCATATGAGGAGGGCTATGTAAAATATTAACAGGTCATCCGCGCATTATTTCCAGCACGTTTTTTATGTCTGATGGCAGCTCAGCGGTGAATATGGCTTCTTTTCGCGTCTCAGGGTGGAGGATTTTCGTAATGTGCGAATGGAGGGCCTGCCGGGAAATTAAGAATCCGGTACTGTCCGTATACAGTGTATCGCCATAAATGGGAAAGCCCATGGCCTGGCAATGCACCCGGATCTGATGGGTTCTGCCCGTCTCCAACTTAAATCTAAGCAGAGCGGTGTTATATGAATCGAACTTCTCCATAACCTGGTAGTGGGTCACGGAAGGAGCACCTGTATCGGATATGTGTCTGAGCATGATGCTGTCCGGTTTTCTGTCTATCGGAAGGTCAATGGTCCCGGAATTCTGCGGGGGGATGCCCTGGACAATGCCCAGGTATTCCTTCTCAAATATTTTTTGCTGCATCTGGCGTATGAGCATTTCCTGGGCAAACTGGTTTTTAGCGAATATTATTATGCCTGAGGTTTCCCTGTCAAGCCTGCTGACAGGTCTGATCTTTTTGGAAACGCCTTTTTGCTTCAGATAGTACATGATCCCGTTGGCAATGGTTGAATCAGGATGGCTGCTGGTAGGGTGCACCACAATGCCCGGCTGCTTGTTCAGCACAAGAAGGCAGTCGTCTTCATGGAGGATGTCCAGGGGAATATCCTGGGGCTCAATATATTCGCAGTCTTCTTCCAGTTCAAGTTCCACTCTGAGTTTGTCATTTTCCTTCACAGGATGTGTTACATAGACGGGGACACCGTTTAAATATATCTTATTCTGGTATTTCAACTTTTTGACAAGCCTTTCCGAAAGCTGCATTTTGCTTTTCAGGACGTATTTCAGCGGTTTGCCGTCGTCGGCTTTATCGATTATTTGCTCTAAAATCATTGTTTTCTCCGGTAGCTGGTTTGTTCTGAAGCCGGGAAAAAATCTGAATTCTGAATTCCGGCTTCTGACTACTATTATACAATATCTCATTAAATTTTTCATTAATACGCCGGATACGCTATAAAATGAAATGTTGTTCTGGCTGACTGGCGAGAAATGGTATATAATATTTTATAACAATATCAGTCAATTGACACGAAAGAGGACGTCATTCAATGGATTTAAAGACAAAGGATTATTTAAAGCGGCATTTCGGAATAGAGGACAGGGTAATTGAACTGGCCGGGCAGGCTGAGCAGGATGCCTCGGCGGTTTTTGAAAGAATAGAAGCGGTTAAACAACTGAACCAGTTAAAAGTAATAAAGGCCATGCAGGACAACAAACTCAGCGATTCACATTTCAACGGCACCACCGGCTACGGCTATGACGACAGGGGAAGGGAAGTTCTGGACAGCGTTTACGCAGATGTATTCGGTGCCGAAGACGCCCTGGTGAGGCATCAGATCGTATCCGGCACCCAGGCTCTGGCCCTGTGCCTGTTCGGGAACCTGAGACCGGGGGACGAGCTGGTTGCTGTGACCGGCAAGCCTTATGATACCCTGGAGGAAGTAATCGGCATAAGAGGTGAGAACTGCGGCTCTCTGAAGGAATTTGGAGTGAGCTATAAGCAGGTGGAGCTGAAAAGCGATGGAAAACCAGACCTGCAGGGAATAAAGGCAGCCGTATCCTCAAAGACAAAAATAGCCATGATACAGCGCTCAAGGGGTTATTCCTGGAGAGATGCCCTGTGTATCGACGACATAAGGAATATTATCGGCACTGTAAAATCTGTAAGTAAAGATATCATCATAATGGTTGACAATTGTTACGGGGAATTTGTGGAAGAAATTGAACCCATTGAGGCGGGCGCCGATATAATAGCGGGTTCCTTGATAAAAAACCCGGGAGGAGGACTGGCTCTCACAGGCGGTTACATCGCCGGAAAAAAGGAGCTGGTGGAGCAGGCAGCTTACCGTCTGACCTCGCCGGGGCTGGGCAAGGAGGTGGGAGCGTCGCTGGGAAACAACAGGCTTATGTTCCAGGGGCTGTTTCTCTCTCCGCACGTTGTGGCGGAGAGCCTGAAGGGAGCGGTCTTTTGCGCGGCTCTGATGGCCCGCGCGGGTTTTGAAACGCTGCCCACCGTGAACGCCAGAAGGAGCGATATAATCCAGGCCGTCAAGTTCGACAATGAAGAGAGTCTTATAGCCTTTTGCCAGGGAATACAGAAGGGGTCTCCCGTGGATTCCTACGTTACCCCCCAGCCCTGGAATATGCCGGGTTATGACTCTCCGGTTATAATGGCGGCAGGCGCTTTTGTCCAGGGGTCGTCCATTGAGCTGAGCGCCGACGCTCCCATAAAAAGCCCATATATTGCATACATGCAGGGTGGTCTGGTGTACGAACATGTAAAACTTGGAAATATGATCGCGCTTCAGAAATTGTTTGGCAATTAAAAATTATTTTCCAAATATTTTATTACAGGAAAATAATTTGATAAAATAAAATCCATGGGAAAATGTTTTTAAAACTATTTGTGCGCCGGCTATACCGGCGGGGTGGGGAAGCTGCATGAAAAATGTTTTTAAAAAGCAGAGCGTCAGGATCGGAACGCTGATCCTGGCGGTGTTTCTGTTGATATATCTGCCCTCGTTGCTTTTTCTGATATACAGTAACGGCGTTGAGACAGATATACTTAAAATAGGAAAAATAGAAGAGATACAAAATATAGACGGGGTATTTGTCCGGAATGAGGAAATCATAAAATCCCCGGAAACGGGAAATTGCGTAATGGATGCTGTCGAAGGGGAAAAGGTTCCCGCTTCTTACAGAATTGCTACCGTAGTAAAAAATGTTCCGGTTTCCACCTATGAAGATCTGAAAACCAAGGAGCTTGAAATAAGCAGGGCGGAAAAGGCACAGAAAGAAAATATAAATACTTTTTCAAGCGATATTAAAAAGCTGGATGCCGAGATCATCGACAAGGTCAAGGATCTGGCCCAAAAATCCTCGGGGGGAAGCCTGGTGGACAGTTATGACACCCTGACAAATATTGACGGCATAGTTTACAGAAAATCTGATATTTTCGGGGACAGCAGCAAATCAGCGGAGTATATTAATAAATTAAAGAGTGAGAAGGCGGCAATACAAAATAAATTGAACAATAATGTGAAGGAAATACGCACAGGCGCCTCCGGACTCATATCCTTTGCCATTGACGGGTATGAAACAATACTTACGCCTGACTTTATAAGAAATGCAACTCCGAAGGACCTGGAAAATATTACGACGAAGGAAACCAACAGGGACTTCAATGTAATTGACGCCGAAAAGGGCAAGCCTGTTGCAAAACTGGTAAAGGATCTGGACAGTTATCTTGTGACTGCCATCGGCGAAAAGTACTGTGCCGATTTGAAGCTGAACAGAAAGCTCACTCTGAGGATCAATGACATAGGTCTGAGCATAGACGCGGATATTATATATATTTCAAACGTCATAGACGGAAAGCGTATAGTTGCTTTTAAATTTGATACGTCCCTCAATGAAACGGTGGGATTGAGAAGGGCAAATGCGGATATGATACTTTCCAGCGCCACCGGCTTAAAAGTTCCGTACAGCTGCCTGCAGAATATTGATACAGGGAACAAGACGGCCGAGATAATGCTTGTAAAGGGAAGCAGCGCCACAAGAAGGAAGGTGCGTATCGTGGGAATGAACGACGATGCGGTGA
>JAEWSZ010000036.1 GCA_023397905.1 Bacillota bacterium
AAAATGTCACTCGGTGGGATGAGCCCACTGCAATATAGACGTAGCCTAGGATTAGCAATTTAAGTCCAAGAAAACGTCCGCATCCCCGGGGTATAAAAAAATTTTTCTTGACTTGGAGTTAACTCCAGGTGTTACGATATGCAATAACGGGCTGCATTGTCGGTTAAAACAATAGAACTTAAAATATATTTGTTGAGAAAAGGGGGAGGTAAAATGGGAAAAATTCTTGTTGCATTCTTTTCACATTCCGGAAACACCCGGTCAGTTGCAAATAATATTAAAGAGAATACCGGCGGAGACCTGTTTGAAATCAGAACAGTCGAATCTTATCCTGCTGATTACAATACAGTGGTGGAGAAGGCGAGAAATGAACTGAAATCCGATTACAGGCCGAAACTGGCGTCAAAAGTAGCGAACATGGAGGATTATGATGTGGTCTTTGTGGGGTATCCAAACTGGTGGAGCACCATACCCATGGGAGTCTTTACTTTTCTTGAGGAGTACGATTTTTGCGGTAAAAAAATAATTCCATTTTGCACCCATGAGGGAAGCGGTTTGGGGCGGAGTGAGAAGGATATCGCAAAGCTTTGTCCTGACTCGGAAATCCGGGAAGGTCTGACAATAAGGGGCAGTAGTGTCAGTAAGGCTCAAAACAGCGTGGCGGAATGGCTGAAGAAATTGGGGATCGCTTAACTGTAATTGGATTTAAAGTTTTATTTAATGAGTTGTTAATTTTAATTTGTTATTAATTATGGTTTAATACGACAGGAGGTCACTGAATTGGAACAGAAAAAATTAGGATTTGGATTTATGAGGTTGCCTTTAAAGGACAGCGACAGCGGAAATATTGATTTCGAGGCCGTAAATAAAATGGTGGACACATTTCTGGAAAGAGGTTTTACCTACTTTGACACGGCATATATGTACCACTCCGGCAACAGTGAGATCGCAATACGGGAATCGCTGGTAAAGCGCCATAAAAGGGACAGTTTTACCCTGGCTACAAAATTGCCTACAATGTTTTTAAAATCACAGGAAGACCAGGAAAGAATTTTTAACGAGCAGTTGGAAAAGTGCGGCGTGGATTATTTTGACTACTATCTCATCCACAACCTTGGGGTTTCCCATTACGAGATAGCCCGGAAATTCGACAGCTTTGCGTTTGTACAGAAAAAGAAAGCTGAAGGAAAAATCAGGCAGATGGGATTTTCATATCATGACAACGCCGATCTGCTGGATGAGATTCTGACAGCGCATCCCGAAGTGGATTTTGTGCAGCTGCAGATCAATTACCTGGATTGGGACAATGAGAGCATTCAGTCGAGAAAATGCTATGAGGTGGCGCGAAAGCATAACAAGCCCGTTATAGTCATGGAACCCGTCAAAGGCGGGACCCTTGCAAAGGTTCCTGAAAAGGCGGAGGAATTGTTTAAGGCATACCATCCTCATATGTCCGTACCTTCATGGGCCATCCGCTACGTGTCAAGCCTTGAGGGCATTATGACGGTGCTGAGCGGAATGTCCGATATGGACCAGCTAATTGACAACACAAACTATATGCAGGAATTTAAGCCTTTTACTGACGAAGAATACAACATAGTAAAAAAGGCTGTGGAGATCATAAATGAATCCATAGCGGTTCCGTGCACTGCCTGTCTTTACTGTGTGGAGGGCTGTCCTAAAAACATAGCTATCCCAAAATATTTCGCGCTGTACAACGCTGAAATGCAGGCAAAACCGGTTGGACTTTCCATACAAAGGGTGTATTATAATAATTATGCGAGAACCTATGGCAAGGCTTCTGAATGTATAAGCTGCAGGCGGTGTGAAAGAAACTGTCCTCAGCATATTGAGATATCAAAATGCTTAAAAGATGTGGCAAATACATTTGAAGTATAATAAATGTAGTATAACAATTTGCCTTGCAGGCAAAAAATAAAGTGTTGAAATATTAAATGTTTTTAATTTTACAATCTGGTATTGGAAAGGTGAGAGCTTATGACCATTGCAGAAGTCAGCAGGAAATATGCCATTTCGCAGGACACATTGCGATATTATGAACGTATAGGACTTATTCCGGGAATAAATCGCAATAAAAGCGGAATAAGGGATTATTCGGAGGAAGACTGCAAATGGGTGGAATTTATCAAGTGCATGAGAAATGCAGGTCTTCCCATAGAAGCTTTAATAGAGTATGTTACGCTATTCCAGCAGGGAGATGAAACCATCGAGGCGAGAAAACAACTGCTGACCGAGCAGCGCACCGCTTTGCTCGGAAGAATGGAAGATATGAAAAAAACTCTGGACCGCCTGAATTATAAGATCGAAAGCTATGAACAATCGGTTGTAAAGAAAGAAAAAGAACTGAAAAAATTTGACCTTTTACCTGTGGGACATTAAAATTGTTCCGCAGGTTTTTTCTTTATGGATGAAGTTGACCATGTATATCTTTATTGTAAATGTATGTTTTAATTGGTAAAATTAGATGTGAGATACTAAATATGGCCTGAAATTATATAAAAATATTATCTATAAATAAATTAAACGAAGGTATGTCAATAAAATGTATACGAAAATTACAAGCCAAGAGCTGGATTTTTTTGAATTAACATCGTTAAGCGTGAAGGTCTTTATCAATAGGTTAATTGAAATATTCATAGTTGTTTTTCTGATCATAACACCTGTACGGATAGCGGATCTGTTAATTTCAAATTACATTTGCAAGCCGGATCAACATCCGTTTATCAGTATGCTTATTACTATTATTGAGTATTTTATTATTTTAATACCCACAATGATGCTTATATTGGTGGCTGATTCGGAAATAAACAACCTGAAAGTGAAATTAGGCCACATATTTAAGAAAACCATATTTTTATGGAAAGGTGCAATTATAACAAATATTCTGGAGGGGTTTATCACCTTCGCATTACTGTTGCTTCTGATAATTCCCGGTATAGTGTGGTCGGTTTACTATATTTTTTCAAGTCAAGCGGTAACTTTACATAACTTAACCGGCAAAGAGGCATTGAATTATAGCAAGTTTTTAGTAAGGGGAAGATGGTGGAAAGTCTTTTTAATTACTTTGGCATATGGGGTTATTTATTTTATTATTTTCTGGATATTAAAAATACCTAAAAATGCTGCAGGGAATATGATTGATTTAAAATTGGTGCTCATTCCGGTAAGAGAGCTGGCAAATGCTTTTTTAATAGTGGCCTCAAGTTTACTGTATATAAATCTTTACAGTATGGTTGAAAAAGGCGATAGGGAAGAAAAGCCTGCAATGCTGGACTATCTTTTGACAAAAACCGGAGGGGAAATCGACGACTGTGAAGTGGACTTTGACTATGGACAGGAAAATGATGAACTTGCTTGCCCGGAATGCGGCTGCAAATTGCAGGATATAGATATATTTTGTCCGGAGTGCGGCAAAGAAATCATAAAAGAAGAATAAATTTTTCCGGAAGAAATTAATGAAAACAGGAAAATAATTATTTATTAATTATAGATTAGAATATAGAAATCCAATTGTATATTGAGTATTTTGCCATATAGAGTGGTTCTGCATTTATCTTTTTAAGATTTTGCCAGAACCCTTTTTTATATTTTAAAATAAACTCAATAAATTACAAATATTTACTTAATATTTTACATTTCTTTTCACCCGGCAGTATATAAAATAAAAATGTATTTTGGCATTGTCCGTAAAAATTTTGCATCGTGCAAAGTATTACGGACACAAGAAAACAAGAAGGGAGGATAGGCTTGAGTGTGTTTTAACACTAAATAAGGAAAAGGGGGAAAATATATGTTTAGAAATATCAGAAAGCGTGTATCGTTATTTTTAGTGATTTTAATGGCAATTAATTTGATGACGGCGGTCCAGCCAGCATATGCGGCTGCAACCACGGCAAATGTCACGGTAAATGCCGATATCACCGGTAATCAGATCTCGCAGCTCCTGATAGGAGGATTCTCTGAAAACCTGCATCTGTCAATTGACGGAGGCTTGTACTCAGAAAAGGTTTATAACCGTTCCTTTGAAGTTAATTCCACTGATGCGGCAGGTTACAATACCCCGCTCGCAGGTTGGACTCAGCTTCACCGTGATGGCGGGGCAGGACCTATTACAGTGGAGAGCAGCAGTCCTTTGAACTCCGTAAATACACATTATGTGCATATAAATGTCACTAGTGTGGGAAATGGAGTGGGATTATCCAATGCCGGCTGGTATGGAATCAGCACAACAGCCGGAGCCACATATAATTATTCACTTTATGCAAAAAAAGGATCAAATTACAACTCGGCAGTAACTATAGGATTGGCTAACCAAAACGGTACAGACTATGGTACTGCAACTATAAGCTCTATTACAGCAGACTGGGTCAGGTATTCGGGAAGCATTACCGTCAATGCCACCGACACTAACGCAAAATTGGTGGTACTGGCTAAAGGAACAGGCGATGTATATCTGGATTTCATTTCGCTGTTTCCGTCCACCACATTTAAAGACCGTCCCAATGGTATAAGAAATGACCTTGGAACTGCGCTGGAGGATTTGCATCTTAAGTTCGTGCGTTTTCCGGGGGGCTGCATAATACATGATCCTCATTACAAATGGGATTGGAAGGACTCCATAGGACCTGTTGAAGGCCGTAAGGAGTATCCTAACTCAAAGTGGAATGCGGCAGAACCAAAAGAACATATAACAAACGGCTTCGGATACTTTGAGTGGCTGCAGCTGTGTGAAGATATAGGCGCGGTTCCCGTACCGTGTCTTCCGGTGGGAGTGACCTGCGTCAGCAGTGCTCTGGACCCCAATAGTCCGGAAATGGCTCAGCTCACACAGGATACACTGGACTTCGTAGAGTTCTGCAACGGCAGCCCGACTTCAACCTGGGGCGCGAAACGTGCCGCCATGGGACACCCGGAACCCTTTAACATAGAGTACCTCAATCTGGGAAACGAGGAGCATGACAGCACTAACGCAAGAGCGGACATTACAAAGATATACAATGCGGTTCACGCTGCATATCCGTCGCTCAAACTGATCGTAACCGCCTCGGACTCTCATTCACTCTATGATTTTAACGCAAGATTGGGCGCTTTTGGAAGTGACGGACACTACTATTTTAACAGAGGCAGTCTTGACTGGATAGATTTCATCCATAGCTATGACCGCTCCTACCCGCAGGTGATGATAGGGGAATATGGCTCCAATACAAGGAACGGAGAACTCTCCGATGCTCTTGATGCTGCCAGAGATAAAGCAGTATTCGAGAAAAATGGGGATATCCTGAACATGTCCTGCTTTACACACCTGAGAAAAGTATTGGATTATGACAATGCCAATGTGTTTAAAACTACTTACTATCATGAAGAAAAGATGTGGGCGGATAATTTGGCGGATTACAATGTGAATTTCGGACAGACGGGAGATTCTAACCTTGTGGTTGTGGCGGGCAAGGATACGGAAACCGGCGACTTGATTCTAAAGCTTATCAATAACAGCGCCAATGATATTAACGCCAATGTTTCAATCAACGGCATGACCAATATTTCCACTACTGCGGATGTCACTTACTTAAAACCCATAACACCGGGAAATTCAACTGCCAGAGACAGTAAATACCTGAACGATATTGACACCGCCTACAGTTCGGATCTCAATGAAGTCACTACAGGTACAGCCACCACCGGTGTAAACGGCAATCAGCTCAATTATTCATGTGCGGCGTATTCCTTCTCTGTTATCAGAGTCCACGGCAATATTTCTACCAGCGGTACAATATATGAAGCAGAAAACTTCAGCACCGCAGCTACCATAACTGCAGGCCGTGCAAGGGCTGCCGATTATGAACTGTGCGGTCCCAGCAATGACGGCTGGAGCAGGGTTGAACTACAGGGCGCAAATGAATTTGTTCAATATAATAACGTTAAAGTTGCAGAAGCAGGTGCCTATAATATTCTGATCGGTATCAAAAAGGGGCCCAACAGAGCCATTACCCAATTGTCCATTGATGGAGTCAACCAAGGTTCACCCATTGATGGGTATGCCTCTTCAGCAGCTTATCAGGAGTTTGATTTGGGCACAAAGACTTTAAGCGCCGGCAATCATACTTTTAAATTTACGGTTACCGGTAAGAATTCAGCTTCTTCAGGCTATATGTCGGCTGTGGACTATTTTAAACTTAATGGAAGTACTGCGGGTATCAATGATAACTTTGACGCCATGACCACCGGCGGTGAACCTTTGGGCTGGGTGGTAGACAAAAGTGTAGGTACGGTGACGGTCCAGGATTTTCCAAGTAGCTCAGATAAGAGCGCATTGATAAATAAGACCGGAAATTCCATAGGCCCGAAGACCAGCATGTCAAAAACTTTTATTCCCTTAAGCGGTACGACCACAATCGAAGCAAAAGTCAGAAGGGATACCACCGCCAACTTCTGGTGCCTGCCTTACATATATGACAGCAATGGGAATATTGCAGAAGCTGTCGCATTTGATACGGGCAATATTAAGGTATACACCAACGGAAACTGGCAGACTGTACAGGCATTTACGGCAGGTACGTGGTATAGTGTGAAGTTGGTAATAAATACTGATACCGATAAATTTGATTTGTATATAGACGGTGTCCGGAAGGTTACTCAGGCCGCACTCAGAAATGCTGTTACAGATATAAGCAAGATACAATTTTATGCGGCGGATGGTAACAATGGTAAAACATATGTTGATAACGTAAAGGTTTACCAGTAGTAAAAAATTATTAAAAAACTAAAGGGGGATAAAGCCCCCTTTAGTTTTTTGCGGAATACTTTTTGAAAGTGTGAAGCTGCGTAAAAAGGCCTTTAACGGAGACTGATTATTTGGGGAGGATAAAAAATGGATAAAGTTTGGAGAGCCGGCTGGATTATGGATGCGCTTTTTGACGGTTTAAGGCCGCTGAATGTGTTTCACAAGCAGCTGGATGCAGTAGAGACACTAAAACATATGGAATACTTGAGGAACCATCATATGCTTGTCCGCAGGGAATTTAAACTGACGCAGAGCTTTAGCCGCAGCTATCTGGATATTTCCGCAGATGATTACTACAAGCTTTATATAAACGGCCGGTTCGTCGGACAGGGCCCGGCGCCCGCATACTATTTCCAGTACAACTATAACCGGTATGATGTTTCCGGATATTTGAGGACCGGAAACAATGTAATTGCAGTGCACGTTTACTACCAGGGCCTCGTGAACAGGGTCTGGAACAGCGGGGATTACAGGCAGGGCCTTATTGCGGAGCTGTTTGTTTCGGATGAGCTGTATTTGAAAACGGATGCCGCCTGGAAATATACAAAAGCCAGGGAGTTTGTGGGAACGGAGATTTTCGGCTACGAAACCCAGTATAATGAAAACATTGATCAGAGGCTGAAGGAGACTGGTTGGAGAGAATGCGGCTACAATGACGAAACCTGGCGGAACGCCCATGTCAATTCAGCCGATGACCACAAGCTGATAATGCAGCAGACACCTGCACTCCAGGTTTATGAAATAAAGCCTGCGAAAGTGGAGTGTCTGGCAGAGGGACACTATTTGATAGATTTTGGGCAGGAAATTACGGGTCAGTTCAAAATGCAGGCTTGCGGGGAACCGGGGCAGACCATAGAGGTTTTATGCGGAGAAGAATTGGAAGAGAATGATTGCAGGCATGTGCGTTTTAAGCTGCGTTGCAACTGTACCTATCAGGAACTGTGGACCCTATCAGGCGGGGAAGATGTTCTGGAATACTATGATTACAAGGCCTTTCGCTACGCAGAAGTGACTGGACCTGCCGATTCCTTTGATCCGGCAGGTTTTTCAGCTATCGTACGGCATTACCCTTTCGCAGAGGAACGGTGTATATTCCATTCCTCAAGTTCCATGCTGAATGCTGTCTGGAAGATATGCAAAAATGGCGTAAAATATGGGGCCCAGGAAGTTTTTGTGGATTGCCCCAGCCGAGAAAAAGGGCAGTACTTGGGGGATGCCACTGTTACAACCCATGCGCATTTATATCTTTCGGGAGATTTAAGATTGTTTAAAAAGACACTTCAAAATTTTGCAGCCTCTTCTTTCATATGTCCCGGACTTATGGCGGTTGCGCCGGGAAGCTTTATGCAGGAGATCGCGGATTTTTCCCTACAGTGGCCGCTGCAGCTTTTAAATTACTATTATCAAAGCGGGGATATTGCTTTTTTAGAAGAGATGTACCCCATTGCATACGAGATTCTGCAATACTTTAGAAAGTTTGAGAGAACCGACGGACTTTTAGAGAATGTAAAGGAAAAGTGGAACCTTGTTGATTGGCCCCAAAATTTAAGAGACGGCTATGATTTTGAGCTTTCCGAGGTTGTAGGCGAGGGTTGCCATAATGTCATCAATGCTTTTTACATAGGTGTGGTTAAAACTGTAAATGAAATTAAAAGAATTCTCGGAGATAGTAATTACTATGACTTGCAAAGTCTTGAGAAAGCATACCAAAAAGCTTTTTACCGAGAAGATATTAAACTGTTTGCGGACTCCACGGTTTCAGACCATGCCTCGCTTCATTCAAATATGCTGGCATTGTTTTTTGAGCTTGCGCCGGAAGACGCAAAAAACAACATTGTTGAGCTTATTAAAGATAAAAAACTAAATTGCGGGGTATACAATACTTACTTTCTTTTGAAGGGCCTTGCAAATGCCGGTGAATATGAACTGGTTTATGAACTGATTACCTCAGAGGATATCCACTCCTGGGGCAATATGCTGAAGGAAGGCGCCACCGCCTGCTTTGAAGCCTGGGGGAAGGACCAGAAATGGAATACCAGCTTGTGCCATCCGTGGGCCAGCAGTCCGGTTCCGGTTATAATAGAAGATATAATCGGACTAAAACCTTTAAGACCAGGTTGGGAAAAGATCTCCTTTACGCCTCATATTCCTGCCGGGATAGAACATATAAGCCTTGAGATTGAGACGGTAAAGGGACGCATCAAAGTGTCCTGTGAGTACGGAAAAGCTGAAATATCCGCGCCGGAGGGCATCAAAGTCTCCTATACAAACCGGTAAAAGGCTCAGAACTCAGTAATAGTCACAACCCATAGCGATTTATTATAAATAGTTTTAAATTTGGTATTCTATTTTTAAAACCCAATTTAGTACAAAAAAAACTAAATTGAGTACATTATTAAATCTCTGAAATAATTGTATTATGGTTACAGAAAAGAAATTGCAAAGTTCGGTTCTGAAAGTCAATCATATAGTTTAATCAATTTCAGAGAGGATATTTTTTATGGGTTCGCAAAAATTAATGCACTACAAGTCGGAAACTGCCGCGCCGCAAAGATTTATAAGCTTAAAAAGAATCTATGCGCAGCACATAAAAAGAAGTTTGCCGCTGTATATCATGTTTCTGCCTATTATTATTTATTATACGATTTTCAGGTATATTCCAATAGGCGGACTGATTATTGCCTTTAAAGACTACAGGATCCTGGACGGAATTCTGGGAAGTCCATGGGTTGGGTTCGATAATTTTATAACGCTTTTTTCAAATCCTTATTGCCTTAAAGTAATATACAATACGGTGTTCCTCAGGTTGATAGGCATTATTGTCGGTTTTCCTGTACCGATTATTTTAGCCATACTGATCAATGAAATTAAAAAGAAATGGTTCAAATCCTCTGTACAAACATTGATTTATCTTCCATACTTTTTATCATGGGTAATCGTGGCGGGAATGATAGTTACGATCTTCGGACAAGGGGATGGGAGCATTCTCAATCACTATATAAAGATGATTACAGGGAATACGGTACCTTTTCTGAATACACCGCATACCTGGATTATGATATTTATCGGGTCAGGAATATGGAAGGACGCAGGGTTTAATGCGATTTTATTTTTATCAGCTCTGACGGCTATAGATCCTGCGTTGTACGAATCGGCCGCATTGGACGGCGCCGGGAAATTGAAACAGATATGGCATGTCACACTGCCTGGAATCACATCAACAATTATCGTAGTGCTGATACTGTCACTGGGAAGAGTTATGCAAATGGGCTTCGATCAGATTTATATGCTGCAGAATGCGGCGGTAAATGATATAGCGGATGTTGTTGTTACATACATATTCCGTGTTGGAATCCAACAGGGCAATTACAGTCTTACATCGGCAATGTCGCTTTTGGAATCATTGATTGGATTTATATTTATATTTACATCAAATAAAATTGCCGGCAGGTTCGGCGAAAGCTTATGGTAATGGGAGGAGCAATCATGAAAGCAGCTAGAGGAGAAAAAACATTCTATGTATTTTGCCATGTACTTTTGACAATGGCGGCCCTGTCCTGTCTGATTCCGTTAATGAATCTGTTTTCAATATCCGTCAGCAGCGCGGATGCAGTAATATCCGGGAAAGTCAGTATTCTCCCTGTAGAATGGAGTTTGGAGTCCTATAAAACATTATTTAAAATATCCCCCATTCTGGGAGCATTTAAAAACAGTCTGTTTCTAACTGCCATAGGTGTGGTCCTGAATCTTGCTTTTTCGATCCTGACCGCCTATCCGTTATCACGCCCATACTTTAAAGGACGCGCCTTTTTCAGCAAGTTCATTGTTTTTACCATGCTGATATCGGGAGGTATTTTACCAAATTTTATACTGATGAAATCTTTGGGGCTGATAAACAGTTACGGTTCAGTCTGGTTGATTACTCTGATCAGTACGTATAATGTCCTCATTATGAAAACGTTTTTCCAGAATATCCCCATAGAATTAAGTGAGGCGGCATATGTTGACGGCTGCGGGGAATTCAGGCTTCTGATCCAGATTATATTACCGCTTTCAAAAGCATTATTGGCTACAATGACATTATTTTATATGGTTGCAAACTGGAATGAATTTTTAAATACGCTTATGTTTATCTCTGACCCCAGTAAATATACAATGACAGTCGTTGTACAGGAGATGATCAGAAACAGCAGAATGCTCACGGATGCAGTTTTTCTGGATCCGGAAGCAGCAAAAAATATGACTGGCGACGGTATTCAGGCGGCAGGCATATTCATTATGATGATTCCAATGCTGTGTGTCTATCCTTTCCTGCAGAGATTCTTTATAAAAGGAGTGATGCTTGGTTCAATAAAAGGTTAGAGTTTTTGTAAATTTATTTAAACCAAAAATTTTAAGGAGGAAAATGAAATGAGAATGAGTAGAAAAACAAAGAAATTCATGTCTATGTCACTTGCTGCTGTTTTATCGGCTACTTTGCTCCTGTCAGGCTGCGGCGGAAAAGGCGGTGAAAAAAACAGCACCGGCAGTACCGGTTCCGCAAAAACATCTCAGACAGGTACCCAGTCTGAAAAGCGGGGCCATATAACTGTTTCCGTATATGATCGCGGAAATATTCCATCCAGTGAAGGAACGGTTATCGATAACAGGTGGACTAAGTGGATCAATGAAAATGGTCCTGTGGATGTATCCTATGTGGCAATACCCAGATCGGACCCGGGACAGAAATTCGGAATACTTTTTGCTTCGGGATCCGCGCCCGATTTATGTTTGGAATATGATCCGACCTTAAAACAGCCGTATTATCAGCAGGGTTTAATGATGCCAATCGGTGATTTGATTGAAAAATACAGTACGACATACAAGGAATGGATGGAACAGAATCCGGCACTTGAAAAGGTCGGAACCATGGATGACGGAAAATTGTATCAGTTTGGAAGAATAATGGAAAACGCGCCTCTGGATGGTTTATACATAAGAAAGGACTGGCTGGATAAGCTGAATCTGAAAGTACCTACAACTATAGACGAGCTGGTAAACGTGGCTAAAGCGTTTACCGGAAAGGACCTCAACGGCACCGGTAAAGCAGATTCCATAGGTTTTGCAGAAGTTCTTGGAGGCGAAACCAGCAGAATGATCTTCGGGTTCAACACTCCTGCTTCAAAAATTGCAGGTTTCCCTTATACAATCAAAAACGGGGAATTGGTATATGACACCAAACCTCTGGTTGAATGGGCAAAATTCAGAAAAGCAATCTATGATGCCAACGCCTGTGACAAGGAATTCCTTATGGACAAAAACGGAGCCAAGGCCAGACAGGATATTACTGCAGGTAAAGTAGGTATTATCTGCGCTCAGGAAAATCAAATGATTCCTGATTTAGCAACACTGAAAAAGAATATACCTTCTGCAGAGATCGTCCCCATTGAACTTCCTGATACACCGGTCGGTAAATTTGACGCCATTATTGCGAATACTGTCCAGGCGGTTGGATTTATCAATTCAAAATGCCAGGATCCCCAGTCGGTTATAAAATATATGGATTTTATGGCTCTGGAAAACACAAAAAAAGCTTTGAAGTTTGGAATAGAAGATACGCACTATAAAATGGTAAATGATTATCCTCAAATTATAGATGCGGATAAATACAAGACCGAAGTGAGCTATACGGGAGATTTATATATGGCTTGTTCCCGTGAAGTATTCAATAATCCACACGGACCCTATGACTTGACTGATCCGATCCAGAAAGGGCAGTCCGCACTCTGGGATGCCGACAGAAAAACATATTTCAATACAAAAATCGCATATCCCGGCGTTACCTATAGTGAACACATTCCGGCGCTTTCAAATGATATGGCGAAAAATTATAACAGCATCATGCAGCAGCTCACTGATATATGGAATAAATCAATTATCAGCGGCAGCGCCTATACACCGGAACAAGCAGAAAAGGATATGAATGATCTGTGGAATAAAACAGGCGGTAATGATATTAATTCATTTTATGCCGATTGGTACAAAAATAAGAAAGAGAGTTCAATACTCAGCAATGACTTATACCAGCTTCTGGATAAGGAAATCGCAGACAGGAAATTAAGCTGGTAAAAAAGCAAGTACAGTATAATTCTGCTATAAATTCATAAAAGGTCCTGATTTGATCGACATAGTTCACAATTCAGGACTTTTTATGAATTTTGCATGAGATGAATTCTCCATGCTATAATGATGGGAGTACAAGACAGGAGTAGATGATATGTACCGTGTGCTGATTGTAGACGACGAACCCTGGGCGTTGATTGTGACCAGAAAAGCCTTTAACTGGGAGGAAAACGGTTTTGAGATCATTGGAGAAACCACCAGCTCTAAAAAAGCATTAGATATCATCGATTCAGAGCATCCCGACATAGTTTTCACGGATATCCGGATGCCAAATTTTGATGGAATCGAGCTCATAAAAATCATCCGTCAAAGAAAGATCGATACCGAATTTAT
>JAEWSZ010000052.1 GCA_023397905.1 Bacillota bacterium
GTATATAACACTGGTTAAGAGCAGACTGGCCTCAGGGGAAGTGCCGGATGTGCTGGACTACAATTTTCCCACACAGAACACCAGCGATCTGGGCGCCAGCAAGAATATGGAGGACCTGAGCAATGAACCGTGGGTAGCCAGGCTCAATAATGCCAAGCTGGTGAAAGATCCCGACGACGGCAAGATATATGCACTTCCCAGGGAGTCCTCAACGTTTTTCGGCGCCTGCTACTACAATAAAAAGGTTCTGAGCAGCGTAGGCATAGAAAATCCGCAGCCGAAGACCTATGATGAATTCCTTCAGATTCTGGAAACCATCAAGACAAAGGGCAACGGGGTGGTGCCGTTCTACGCCAGCAACAAGGACAACTGGACAACCCAGATATTCATGACCCTTGGCGTGCCCATAGCGCTCTATCCCAATGACAAGTCCACCTGGGACAAACTCCTTGCAAATCAAATGAAGTGGTCGGATATTCCTGAATTCAAGGAAATACTCAATGACTATCTGGACCTGTACAAGAAAGGGTATGTCAACAAGGACAATCTTTCGGCGACATATGATATGGCAAAGGAAGCCGTCGCCACAGGAAAGGCGGCCATGATACTCAACGGAGAGTGGGCGGCCACGGATATTATGGCAAAATGGCCGGATACTGAGCTGGGAGCTTTTATCATTCCCTTTAAGGATAAACTGATGATAGGCACAGGAGCTTATGTCCAGGGCGTATTTGTCCCTAAAAACGGAAAACAGGTGGAAAATGCAAAGAAGTTCCTGGACCTGTGGTCACAGCCGGAATATCAGAACATGTTCTGGGCTAAAAATCCGGGGTTCCCGGGCTTCAAGGATGTGGAGGGCGGTACGGTGCTGCCTTTCGTAAAAGCTCTTGTGGACAATTACATTACCACAGGCAACTACTGCTATCAGATCAACGATCCCATGGGAGCGGCCAGCGGAAGCTTCAACGATCTATGGAATTATTATATAGAAATGACTACGGGAAACTCCACACCTGAACAGGTTCTCGAAAAGTATGACAGGAAATATACCGATTTTATGAAGCAAAAAAACCAACCCGGATTTTAGCATACGGTTTTAAACAGCAAAAGGTTTAATCAAAGTTGTACAGGCGGCGGTTATTTTTATGGAGCAGGTCTTGCGTTGATGACAGGACCTGCTCTCTAAAAGAGAGGAGCATTATGAAGGTAAAGAATATTCTGTACCCGAAATATTTAACATTTCCGGCACTTTTTATATTTGGTCTGTTTTTTGTTATACCTGTTCTGACGGCCTTTATTCTGAGCTTTTATGACTGGAATATCGACAGGCTGCTGACGCCGAAGTTTATTGGAATAGATAATTTTAAGTACATTTTCAGCGACGAGTATTTTTTACTCTCTTCAAGAAATACCCTGGTCTATGCTGTGGTCACTTCAACCGTAAAAATCCTGCTGGGGCTCATGCTTGCCATTGTCCTGAATATGAAGCTCAAAAGCAGAAATGTCTTAAGGACTCTGTTTTATCTTCCGGCGGCGCTTAGTTATATCGTGGTGGGCCTGGTTTTTTCCTCCATATTCAGAATGGACGGAATGTTTAACACCATATTGGGGAATATAGGCCTGGCAAGCCTGCAGATGGACTGGCTCGGAAACAGCAAAACGGCTTTGTACACCGCCTGTGTTGCGGAGATATGGAAATGGAGCGGTTTTACAATGGCAATATTCCTGGCGGGCCTTCAGAGCATATCGGAAGACTATTACGAATCTGCAAGGATAGACGGGGCCACGGCTTTCCAGCAATTTGCAAAAATAACACTGCCCATGTTGAGGCCTGCGATCAGCGTCAATGTGACTATAGCGGTCATAGGGGGACTCAAGGTTTTCGATTCCGTGTTTGTTATGACAGGAGGAGGCCCGGGCTTTGCCTCGCAGGTGCTGAATACATATGTTTATAAAGCCTTCGGAGAGGGCTCCCTGGGACGGTCTTCGGCCATGGGCATAATGCTGTTTTTTGCCGTATTTGTTATTTCCAGCATCAGCAATAACTTATCCAGAAGAGGGGGGTATGAGGTATGAGCTATGCCACAGCACAAAAATTACGGAGGATTGCGGCCGGGGTCCTTATGTGGATCATAGCCCTTATTGTAATAATACCTTTATGCATTATTATTTTCGGCTCGTTGAAATCGGCGCCGGAAGCCGCCAGATTTAATGCTGTGCCGCCACTGGAATGGCATTTTGAAAACTATATATATGTGATTCAGAACGGCGGCATTATCACAGCCGCGAAAAACAGTATACTGATCACGGTTACCTCCATAGTGGTTA
Source organism: Bacillota bacterium (assembly GCA_023397905.1). Taxonomy (GTDB): domain Bacteria; phylum Bacillota; class Clostridia; order Acetivibrionales; family DSM-1351; genus Ruminiclostridium. The sequence goes on from JAEWSZ010000052.1 coordinate 2,329, forward strand.
TTATTATTGTCTCGGTTATGAGCTCTTTTATAATAGCAAGGCGGAGCGGCAAATATTCATCGGCGGCTTATAATATTTTTCTTATGGGAATGATAGCGCCGCTGCAGCTTATAACAACCTTCGGGCTTTTAAAGGTACTGCACCTGATGGGGACGTATACAGGGGTTATACTTATTTTCAGCGCTACCCAGATACCCTGGGCAGTATTCATGCTGACAAGCTTTGTAAAAACCATACCCAGGGAAATAGACGAGGCGGCCTTTATGGATGGCTGCGGCGCTGTGAGGATGATTTTTGTCATTATCATACCTCTCCTGAAACCTGTTATAGCCACAATCACCGTAGTGCTTTCCATGTCTGTGTGGAATGACCTGCTGATTCCGCTGTTTTTCCTGAATTCCTCCAAAAAGTGGACAATGTCTCTTACGGTCTATAACTTCTTTGGACAGTATTTCAGCAACTGGAATTACGTATTTGCGGATATGGTGCTCACTGCGGCGCCTGTTGTGGCTCTTTACCTGTTTTTTCAGAAGTATGTGGTAGCAGGCATGACTTCCGGAGCGGTGAAGGGATAAGCGCCCGCCGGCCCGGTTGCCGGTTAATGTATGTATACCGTAAATAATTGGTTTTGGAGGGATGTAGCTTGGCTTTACCAGTGCCGTCTGAGAGAGTAAAAAAGTTTGAAAGCATGGGCTTCGGCATGTTCATACACTATGGCCTGTATTCGCAGCTGGATGGGGGCGAATGGGCCATGCACATGAAAAATATACCGCCCCGGGAATATGCAAAGCTAAAGGATAATTTTACCGCTGAAGCTTTTGATGCGGAAAAAATAGTGCTGCTGGCCAAAAGTGCCGGAATGAAATATATCACAATGGGAACGCGCCATCACGAAGGATTTTCCCTCTATGACACAAAAGATTTGTCCGGTTACAATTCCGTAAACAGTCCCGCAAAAAGGGACCTGGTGGCCGAATTCGTAAAAGCATGCGGGAAACACGGCATTTCTCCGTTTCTATACCATACGACACTGGACTGGTATCAGGAGATGTACAAAACTGATTTTGATAAATATCTGGAGTATCTGAGAAGGTCCGTGGAGCTTCTTTGCACCAACTACGGGAGCATCGGCGGCCTGTGGTTTGACGGGAACTGGGACCGGTCGGACGGGGATTGGAAGCTGGATGAATTGTACGGGACCATAAGAAGGTATCAGCCTGAGGCCATTATTGTGAACAACACCGGACTTGAGGCGAGAGGCCGGCTTTCGCATCCCGAGATCGACAGTGTCACCTTTGAACAGGGCAGGCCCGAACCGTTGAACAGGGAAGGCATGGAGAAATATGTCACCGGGGAAATGTGCCAGACTATGAACGACAACTGGGGAATAAGCATGAGCGACTTAAAGTATAAATCTCCCGCGGAGCTGATCGAAAATCTTTGCGCCTGCCGCAAAGCGGGAGCAAATTACCTGCTGAATGTGGGGCCCACAGCCGGAGGAGCCATACTGGAGATTCAAAAGGAGATCATCAGAATTCTGGGAAAATGGATGAGCATTAACGGCAGGGCAATATACGAGGGAAGACCATGCGCCGTCAAGGGAAGGCATGAGGATTTTGCGCTGGAAAGCGGCGATGGCAGGATATACCTTTTCATTCATAAGCTTCATGTGCAGGGGCACCCAAATGTCACCCTGGGGACGGATATATACGGGACCAGAGAATTTTGCAGGGTCAATAGAGACGTTGCAAATATACGCTGGCTGGATAACGGTGAGGAGCTGAGATATACACATGATAAGGAATCTGGCATATTAAGGCTCGAGGCCACAGGATATCCCTACGGCAAAAACCTGGTGGTGAGGGTGGCGGAGGTTTTGTAGAAACCGGATAAGGATAAGGGCTATTTAACATAGGCACTGCCTGCCTTCTTTAAAGCACGAGGCGTAAGGTAGTGCCGCTTACCGCCGTAATGCCGCCATTATGCAGCTTTACAATTTGCCTGACCGTTGCAAGTCCAGGACCGCTGCCGGATGAACGCCACGAATCCACCCGATGAACAATCATTTAATTTTTTATAACATTAAAAACTTAAAGATAGCTTCAACTCCAGCTTGTAATATGCGTCTTTTATCAAATACTTCCTCCTCGTTTAATACGATCCGATCAACTATCGAAGTAATGAAATCATAAGTAATAATTGCAGTAGCCTCAAAATCATTAATTTTAAAATCATTTTTCCAAAGCAGAAAGTAATCAACAATGACCTGGCGTCTCTCTTCATTTTGCTTATCCATAATAGCTTTAACCTTGGGATTTGAATAATAGAGTGCTTTTAATTCCTTATTAAATTCCTTTGATTGTTCATGGATTCCAATAAGTCCTTCAATGAGTGTGTATAACCATTCTTCTTTCTCTATTTTACACATATTTACCGTGTTAATTGACTCGTCATACAATTTAGCAAATTGTTTATGATACCGGTCTAATATTTCATAAAAGATGGTATCCCTGTCTTCAAAGTAGGAATATAAGCTTGCAATATTAACCCCCGCAGTTTTTGCAATTTCATTGGTGGTTGTTTTATTATATCCTTTTTCACAAAATAGTTTAAGAGCAGCATCCAATATTTTCTCTTTCTTCTGGATACTTCTCGTCTGTTTTGGTTCACGTATCTGTTTATTCATTTCCATACAATTGCTCCTATTAATAATGTTGAGTGAATCCTGTTTTACAAACATAAGCAATTACTTATGTTTCTGTTGACATGTAAAATGGCTTTGGTTATAATAAATATAAGTAATTACTTATGTTATTATAATTGAAAATTAATTTGAATGCAACAGAATTTAATCTGCAGCAATAATTTAGAAAGGAAAAGGAAAATGGAAATTAGAAATAATGAACTATATGCTGATTTTTATGAAAATGATGATAAACCTCTTTTGGTAGTAATCGGAGGAAGCTTGGCCGGTATCCCAACGGTTTCTGAGGATTTGTTAGAATACTTTAAAGCAAATTATAATGTTCTGATATTAGCTTATTTCGGAGTTGGAGATTTACCAGAAAAGTTAGAAAGAATCCCTTTGGAGTATTTTATTAATGCCATTGAATATTTTAAAAAGAAACTGAAACTTGGGGATGATAAGGTTATTATAATTGGTACTTCCAAAGGAGGAGAACTGGTATTATTATTAATATCGGAATACATCCAGCCACATACAGCTATTGCCTGCGTACCAAGCTGCTATGTATGGCAGGGAATACCGTACGGGTTAAGAAGTATTTTGTTTCCTAGATCCAGTTGGACATTTAATGGAAAAGATATTCCTTTTGTGAAATTTAGATACAATAGAAAAATAATAAATGACCTCAAAAAACAAGAGTACACATCTTGCCATGAAAAATCAATTCAATTAAATAAAAATAAGAACGCAATGATTAAGGTGGATAACTTTAAAGGAAATTTACTGCTGCTTTCGGCAGAAACAGACCATTTTTGGCCAAGTAAATCTATGTGTGAATTTATTGTAAAGAGCAATAGTCATCAAATGATACATAAGGTATTAGATCTCGAAGGGCACTATCTTTTACAATATGAGCTTTCCGGCAAGGAAATTATTAATTTTTTGAATCAGTCAAAATAGTATTTATTAAGAGCACATAAAGCCCTGACAGGCTGAATGTGCTCTTGCTTTCTCCGCCTGACGTGCTATAAATTTCTCATTTTCCATGTAAATTATATCATGGAAGTGATGTTAAATGCAGTATTCGTACCGGTTTGGCTATTGTTCGGCAAACCCTGATTAACAGCAGAAAAAATAATAGAGGATCTTTTTATAGGAGAATTACGCTTCAGCCTGCAGTTCATTAAATGCTCTGATACCCCAAGCGCCCAACATATCTAACGCCGGAAGAATGGCTTTTCCCAATTCCGTCAATGAATATTCCACCCGGGGCGGGATCTCGTTATACTGCTTTCTCACAATAATTTTGTGAGCCTCCAGCTCCGCAAGATTCTTTGACAATATAAAACTGGAAATTCCATCCAGCCTTCTTTGCAATTCATTAAACCGGATAACTTCCTGACGGTTTAATTCCCAAGTGATCTGTATCTTCCATTTTCCGTTTAAGATACTTAAAGCATACTTTACAGGGCAGCCATCCATACACAGGCTCCTTTACTTATATTTTTATTACTGACTAATAATATTTACCGTACTTGATTTAATATTACTGTAAACGTACAATGAAGTCAAATAAAAAGTAAAGGTGGTTTTCATATGAACACGTTAGAGGCAATCCGTGCGAGAAAAAGCGTACGGAGTTATAAGCAAAGCCCTGTTGAGGCTGAAAAGATCGAACAACTGATCACTGCGGCAAACAACGCCCCCACAACGGGAACCTTGCATATTTCCGTTGTGGAAAATAAGAATATACTGAAATCCCTGAATGACACAGTTTTATCAGCCATGAAAAACTCAGGCAATGACTTTCTCGTTGGCCGCGCTTCTCTTGAAGGGTACCAGCCCTTATACGGAGCTCCCGTATTGCTCCTGTTTTCAGCCCCGGAGGGTGCGCCCTATACTGAGGCCGCCGCATCCTGTGCCGCAGCCAATATCACTGTTGCTGCAACTGAACTGGGGCTCGGTTCCTGCTATGTAATTTCCCCATTGCTTGGAATAAAGGCCAATCCTGAATTCGGCAAGCAAATAGGTATTCCTGAAGGGTTTGTACCTGTTTGCGGCGTTCTTGCCGGATACTCCGGCGGTGACGCGTTTGGAACTTCCAGATCCACTGCATGCAGTATAAATTACTGCAAGTAAGCGTTTCACCATTTCAGCCTTACGTTTTGGCATATGCCGCTGAGGCCATGCCCCAATTAATTTTGCTGGACCGTCTCATTGTTTTTCTGCGCTTTCTGCATTTCCCTGAGCATACTGATGCCCAGCGGAAGAGCCAGAATAAACGAGGCGGCGTCAGCGAGGGGTGGCTTAATTGCAGCCCTAATAATCCGGCTGACGGGACAAGGATAAAAAGGATCGGCAGCAGGAACAGCCCCTGCCTTGCAATGGCAAGCAAGCTGGCTTTTGCGGACTTTCCTATCGTTTGAAGCATCATAAGGCTCAAAATCACCCAGCTCATAAAGGGCAGCGTCACGCACTGAAAACGCAGTGCCAATGCGCCGATCCGGATAACGTCGGCATCATCCGCACGGAATATCCCGATGACCCGCGGAGCAAAAATAAACAAGGCCACAGAAAAGACAAACAATACCACAGCCATAATTCTTATACAAAACCAAAAGGCTCTCTGTACCCGTTCATAGAGCTTTGCGCCGTAGTTAAAGCCGCACACAGGCTGAAAGCCCTGGCCGAAACCGATCATAGCGGCGGCGGCCAGCATCATGACCCGCTGCACGATGGAGATGGCCGCAATGGCCGGATCCCCAAACCTGCCGGCAAGTTGGTTTAAGCAAATGGTCGCTATGCTCATCAGTCCCTGAAGGCAAAGGGATGGCAGCCCGCCTTTGAAGATCCCCTTATAGCGCTGGAGGCTTGGGGCAAAGTTTCGGAGGCGGATAGGGACATTTCCCTTTCTTGTGCATCCCCAAAGCAGTAAACAAAAGCCGACAAATTGGCTGATCATGGTCGCAAGCCCTGCGCCTGCGA
>JAEWSZ010000085.1 GCA_023397905.1 Bacillota bacterium
GGTGGACAAGGCCTACAGGCAGTATCAATGGACCGCCGACTCAAATCTGCTGAACGACCCGGCGCTGAGTAATTTCTACACCCGTACGCTCAACGATTTCATATCCCTTCATGACGGGAACGGAAACGTTATTGCGGAGGAACATTCAAGCAACGGCTGGCAGGGGGTATGCTCCTATAATGAAGGTCCCGACTATACATTGAAGGAGGCTGCCGACGGACTGGGAAGCCAGTACAAGGCCTTTCTTGCATATTCAAAAATACTGGCGGCCAGAGGCGACAACTCAGGTTCAGCTGTCTGGAATTCCAAAGCCTCCGCTCTGAAAAACACTTTTAATTCGGACTGGTACTCAGCTTCCACCGGAAGATACGTACGCGGCTTTACAGAGTCTTCCTACTCCCCCGTGACCGATTTCGGCTATGAGAGCAGCTGGTTCATTCCGCTGAAGGAACTTTGCAATCCGGGCAGCAGTGCAAACAGTTACCTGGACTTTATCTATAACAGCTTTAACACCCGTCCGAGCCCCAACATTGAAGCGTGGACCTACCTCCCCGATGTGTTTTATACCTGGAATCAGAATGACAGGGCCTGGGACTATCTGAAACATGTTATGGACAGCAGGTCGGATTATCCGGAAGTATCGTTTACCGTAATAAGCGCTGTTGCAACCGGTATGATGGGCCTGGAACCCGAGGCCGCAGAAAACAGGATTTCAACTCTGGGGCGCCTGACACCTGATACAGGCTGGGCTCAGCTTGATCACATACCTCTTGCAGGCAAGGATATTCTTGTAAAGCATGAAAACAGCAATAACACCACCACGGTAAAACTAAATTTCGGAGCTTCGGAGCTCAGCTGGGAAGCCAGGTTTGCCGGCTCCTTCCCGACGCTTTATGTCGATGGCGTTCCACAGGCTGCAAGCCAGAAAACAGTGAACGGAACCGTCGTAAGTTATGTAAATGTATTACTGTCACAGGGACAGCAAAAAACTGTCACCACCGGGAATTCCGCTCCTCCTGCAGCTCAGAACCTCATCAAAAACCCGGGCTTTGAACAGGGTTCCGCAAACTGGACCTTCGCCGGCTCCAGCGGAACAGCCACTAACAATCCCCATAGCGGCTCCTCTCTTGCCTGGATGGACGGTTCGCCTTCAAACAGGGTATCTCAAACCGTTACAATAGATAAAACCGGCATTTACTCCCTGTCCGGCTGGACTGCCGCAGCTGGTCCCGGCGGAACGTTTGGGATAAAGATAAACGGCGGCAACGGGGCAAGCATAAACATTCCGAACAATACCTCCTACAATCTGCAGTCCATTGAAAATATCCTGCTTAACGCAGGAGACAGTGTTGAAATATATGTTTCCGGTTCCACATCAAGATGGGTCAATGTCGACGATTTTTCTTTGCAGCAGCAAACGCAGCCAGGGGGCAACCTTCTGAACAATCCGGGCTTTGAAGCAGGCACTTCCAACTGGGCCTTTACAGGCGCCTGCGGAACGGCCTCAAACAACCCTCACAGCGGTTCTTCACTGGCCTGGCTGGACGGAGGAACTTCAAACAGGGTATCGCAGACCGTTGCCATAGCAAACACCGGAATATATACGCTTTCCGGATGGGTTTCCGCAGCAGGTACAGGGGGGATATTCGGAATAAAAGTAAACGGAAGCCTCAGAACCAGCGTCAACATTCCGGGCAATACGGCTTACAACAAAAATACCATGAGCTATATATCCCTTAACGCAGGCGACACTGCAGAAGTCTTTGTTACAGGAGCTTCATCCGGCTGGGTAAACATTGACGACTTTTCGCTGGCACGGAATTGATCTCAACTCCATGGAGTGCTGTAAAATAGCAAATCCGATATATGTGTGATTTCAGTTACACCCGGTCCTCTTATACTGATTTGCAGTCAATGTGCAGCACTCCCATTACGCTACTCAATAGGAGGCTGATCCTTCAAAAGGTCCAGAATATAATTCCTGTCATATCTGGCTCTCCAGTCCTTGGCAAAGTCCATGATGGCGGCATCAGTCAGAGGATGGTATATCATGGATTCCAGTAATTCGGGCTGTATGGTGACCGCATGTGTCCCCACCAGGCTTATTCTGTGAACCTGCTCAACATTTTTAAAGCTTGCTGCCAGTATCTTTGTCTCAAGATTGAAGTTTTTTATCAAATGGCATATATCTGCCACAACACCAACGCCGTCGCTTGAAATATTGTCAAGCCTGTTCACGTAAGGAGCAACGTAATCTGCCCCGGCTCTGGCAGCTATAAGAGCCTGCTGCTGGGTGAAAATCGCGGTCGCGGTGATCTTAAAGCCCATTTTTTTGAGGATCTGCATAGCTTTTATACCTGGCTCGAAGGTGGGTATCTTCACATAGAAATTGCCATTTATATAATCCCTGAGCGCTATGGCTTCCTTGACTATGCTCTCGGTGTCGATCTTCGTGGTCTGGATATGGAACATGCCCTCTTTTCCTATAATTTCCCTGATCTCTCTCAACAATTGGGCATAGTCGGTTTTTTGCTTTGAGATAATTGTAGGGTTTGTGGTAACTCCGTCTATAGGATAGCTTTCACATGCTCTCCTGATGGACTCCACGTCGGCGGTATCTAACAAATATTGCATAAAATCACTCCTAAATTTATTTGATGTAAAAAGTCAATTACTATCGCCTGAAAGCGAAGATTCAACCGCAATTGACATTATAATACATGCCAATCTCTGATAATATTTTAACACACTTAATATTCTACATCAACACAAACCAACATAATATAGTAATATTACAACATTCATTGTGCAATTCAGACATATTTTATGTATAAAAGTAACATATACTAACATTGTTGAAAAATCCGCACAAATCCAATACCTGCGGCAGCCGGAAGGCAAAACCGTCTCTAAAGCCTTAACCGCTAGTATCCCAAATGTTTGCCCACAATGATGACTTTTATTCTTTCCCTGTTGAACTGTCCTCTTATGACGACGAAATCATTACATATCCTGTCCCTGCTCCTGCAATCCATACACCTGCCTGTGACGGCGCAGGGGGTATTCTTGTTGAGCCGCTTTGCATCAATTGGAGCCGCATAGTTCCTGGCTCTCTTTTCCGCCTCCTCAATATTACCCACAATCTTGTTGATTCCCGCAATTATAATAACCTGATCGGGACCGTACAACATGGCGGCAACCCTGTTTCCATTCCCGTCGATATTATACAGCTCACCCTCCTCGGTCAGAGCATTTGTACTGCAAAGGTAAGTGCCGGCCGAAAAACATTCCCTGTAGAGCTTTTTCTTTTCTTCACCGGTGATCCCCTCCCGGTGCTTGTCCAGGAATTTGTAATCTCCTGTTCTTAAGAGCTCTGCTATACCCGTTTCAAACAAGGTCATGGAATCCCCGGCGCCAACTGTGGTTCCTTCCGGTATCAGTTCCCTTATCTTTTGCCGCAGCTGTTCTTCATTTTCGACATACAAAGCTGTTATATTATGCTTTTCAAGGTTTTCCAGCGTTCTTTCGATTTTCTTCCTGAGAAACCAGTCAACATTTTGATCCATTCAAGCTCTCACTTTCCAATTTTCTTAAAGGTATCGCCTTCAATTACTTATTAAACACAACCACCTGCATATTCAAGCCTGTCCCGTCTTTAAAGGGAATCCCGGGTATGCTCTTAAAGCCATGCTCCAAGCCCAGTCTGCCGGCTATGGCAAGACAGAGGGCGTCAACCACATCATCTGCTTTTTTCCTGGATTTATACTGTTTTAAATATGTATCGACTACTCTCCGGGAATCCGGAAAGAAGTTTTTAAGGATTCCTATTCTGATTTCAAGCCCTTCCCTGCTGAGCTTGCTTTGGTCAAGGGATTTTCCGCCGTTGAGCAGATTAAAACAGTACTCCGGATGGCTTTCCAACAACCTGTTTTTCCATTGCGGATTGTTCTGCAAAAAAGTGTCCACCTGCTTTATGGCTTTGCACAGCATCATGCTTACAGGGGTTTGCCTGGCCTCCAGCTCCCGGTTCAATTCCCACGCCCTTTTTGCATCCGGCGCATAAACGATCTGCCTGAAGGGTGTGTTGAAAACACTGGAGTATTTCCTTCCCAGTTTTGTCCTCAGTTCATTGTCCGGACGTTTCAAAAACCCGTCCCTGCTCTCCGGAAGCCCAATGGGGATATCTATAAGAAAAGCATCCGCGGTACGGTACTTTTCGCATATTTCATCTATGGTCTTATACTTGTCAACCTCAAAGGCCTTATCCGAGATTGCTACAGCAATCCACTCCCCTTTGCAGCCATCTATTCCCACACTTGTTTCAGAACCCGTAAATATATAATCCGGCATCTTTTATCATCCCCGCTGGTCATTTCCATTTATTATAGAGCTGAACTCCGGTTTATTTAATATTAAAAGAAAATATATCCGGCCTGTATATTAAATTATAACTCAATTTCCCGCGACTATCTAATAATTCTATGGATAAATTCAACCTTTTCCGGCATGCCCGGATATTGGCCCTCACGCGGATGAATTGTAAGTTTTCCTTTACTTTCCGACCAGGTGAGCCTGGTAGTGGCAAAATCCCCTTTTTCATAGCCGTATCCGTTGCGTTCATCCTGATAGAGCGTAAAATCACCGTCGGCACCGGAATACACCTCCAACTCAAACACATCGTCCTTCATCTGCCCCGTATGCTGTACCGGCCCGGACACGGGCAGTATTGCACCGGCTTTGACGAAAACCGGGATCCTGTCTATGGGCGCTTCCGCCTCAATTGTCTGCCCGCCCCCATACCGTTTTCCGGTCCAGAGATCGTACCAGCCGCTTCCCTCAGGCAGGTATACCATTCTCGTCTTTGCAGTCCCTTCAAGCTGTTTGCTGTCTATTCCGTAGTACATGGCTGTTGTCACCGGACAGATCATCAGGCTTGGCCCGAACATATACTGGTCATCAATATTGTACACTTTCTTATCATCGATGAAATCAAATGCCAGAAGCCTCAGAATTGTGCCGTGCTTCCGGGTAACCATCCCCGCAAGGGAATAAATGTACGGCATCAGCCGGTACCTCAGGTTTGTGATCTTCTCTAGGGCATCATAAAACAGCCCGCCTTTTTTGCCAAAATTCCATATCTCCCTCCGGCAATCCGTTCCGTGAGACCTGAATATTGGAAGGAATGCGCCCAATTGGTACCACCTGGTGTAAAGCTCGCGGTACCCCAGATCCCCGCAGCCATTTTCATAATCTCCGTCCCAGAACCACATATGTCCACGCTTTACAAAAAATGCACCGATATCCAGGGTCCAGTATGGCAAGCCAGAAGCGCAGTAATTCAAGCCCGTCGCAATCTGCCTTTTAAGGGTGGACCATTTGGCGCTGATATCACCCGACCACAGAATAGCCCCATATTTTTGTATTCCGGTATAGCCGCTTCTGGTAAGGTTCACAACTCTTTTTTGTGCGCCGCTTTCACGCTGTCCCTCATAAATAGCTTTCGCATGCACGAGGGGATAGGCGTTTGTATACGCCTCATCCATATACATTCTGCAGGTGTTGTGAAAAGCCGCCATATTCTGATCTGGCTCAGGCCTGACAGGATTGTTCCATTCGGGTGTAAAGGGTTCGCTGGAATCGCACCACCAGGCGTCCACACCCTTTGAAAACAAACCTTCCCGCGCCTGCTTCCAATATAATTTTCTTATATCGGGAACAAATGCATTATATATTTCAGAGCGCTGAAACAAGCCGTTGTTTTCTTTCATTTCCCGGTGATCTGCACAATTCTCCGCCATATTGGGCCAGATGGATATCATGAAATGCGCCCCCAGCTCATGCAGCTGTCCGGTCATGCTCTTTGGGTCCGGGAAACGGTTCATATCAAAGGATTTCTGCCCCCACATCCCCTCTTCCCAGGACTGCCAGTCCAAAACTATGCTGTCCAACGGCACTCCAAGCTCACGGTAATGCTTAACCGTATCCAGGATTTCCTGCCGGGATTCAAACCTTTCCTGGGACTGCATAAATCCGAAAGCCCAGAGCGGAAGCATTGCCGCCCTTCCCGTCAGCAGGCGGTAGCCACCGATAATTCCGTCAAAGCCGTTCCCTTTGATAAAATAAAAATCCAGCTCTGCCGACGCTTCGCTGTATAGGTATGATCCATGGGAATTGTCGTTGAATACCACGGGAGCGTAGGTATCCAGCAGTATTCCGTATCCGTTGGTGGACATCAGAAACGGCATGGCTATTTTCATATTTGCCTGGTGGATGTACTGCCGTTTCCCCCTCAGATTGAGACAGCCCTCTTCATTTTGCCCCATGCCATACAAGGCCTCACCCTCTTCCCACTGGAAGTGAAGTCTTGTATGATAAAGCCGCCGGTCAAATTCCTTCTTTGCCTCAAGTACTACTTCCTTTATTCCGTCTGGAGTTTCAATTTTATCTACCACTGCCGTCCCATCCAGAATCGTTTTATAAGAGTCAAAGGGAATCAGCTCCTTTCCTCTCTTTTCCGGCTCCCCGGTAAGGCGTCTGCCCTTTGCATCGTAATATGTCATCCTGCTGTCGGATTTTTCGATTACCACCTGTAATTCTGAAGTTTTAAGCCTTACAGTATTCTCATCCTCATCAAATTGCCAATCCTTAAAGTCATTCCGGTGTTCTATTCCCAGTCCCCTCACCTGTGAAAATTCATTACCCAGGGTATATACTATCCGGAAAATACTTTCATTTACCGGTTCCACTTTTATCAGACCGTTTTCAGTATCCAGAACAAGCGCTCCCTCTTTCCGTCGGGCCGCAATTATTTTCGCCAGCTTGGGTTTAATGGCTTCCAGCATATGTTTCTCTCCTTTTGACACAGTTTCTATTTGTATGATATTATCATTATAGGGCTGAAAAATAATTAAAAATACCCCTGATTTGCCCTTTTGTCTGTCTTATTTGAACATTTTTGTCCCAGGAGAAACTCTATGGAATTTACCAATGCCGGCAATTATGAGCACACTAAATTTGAAGAAACGGCTTTTCCCTTTAACTGCTTCTTTATAAAGGGTTTAAATACTCTTCCGCACTGGCACAACCATTTTGAAATGGTCTTTCCCGCCCACGGCACATGCACCGTATATATAAACGGAGCCAGCCATACAGTTTCACAGAAGGAACTGGTTCTTATTCCTCCCGGAAGCCTTCACAGCATCTTTCCCCAGGCTGCCTGCGATTACTATGCTGTTGTGGTTGGTGAAAGTCTTTTTGAAGGGGTTCGCTCAGATCCGCATTTTTCCGATGTTTTTTCGCCGTTTTTATCCCTGGGAATGTACCCGCCCATCATATTATCCGAAGCTGACGGCGCTTTTATAAAAGGTTTTAATACGGTAAGAGAGATCCTCAGAGAAAGTATTCAGAAAGGGACTGGTTACCAGGCCCGGATCAAAGGTCTGCTGATAATATTCCTATCATGCCTTTATAATAATCTGCCGGAAAACTTTTTTGAAAAAAGCAAGCTATCCGATTCTGCGCGTTTGATCAAATCATCACTGGACTATTTGAACATTCACTACAGTGAGCATATTACCGTCAGCCATATGAGCCGTTACTGCCACCTGAGCATACAGCATTTCTCCAGGCTTTTTAAAGCCTATACAGGTAAAACCTTTGTTGAATATCTGACATTGTTCCGCCTGGAACGTGCCGGAAAAATTTTGAGCAGTACGGATATCCCCATTAATCAAATACCCGGCCTGGTTGGTTTTTGCAATGGAAATTACTTTTCAAGACTCTATAAAAAATACTATGGGCATCCTCCTTCCAGGGATAGATCCCATTGAAGGTGATGCCCATAGCTTACGCCTTTTCAAATATATCCATGTATTTTTCTATTGCGGCTGTCATGCCTTTTCCGGCTTCCGCCATAACCCTGTCGAAGCGCAGGCTCTCATCCCTGTTCTGTTCCAGGAAATTTCTTATATGCCTTACAGCAGCGGCTGAAATCTCCGTATTTATATTTATCTTGCATATGCCCAGTGAAATGGCCGTTTTGAGCATTTCATCAGGTATTCCCGAGGACCCGTGAAGGACCAGGGGAACATCAACTGTTTTATTTATCCGGTCCAGACGCTCAAAGTCCAATTGCGGCAGAGCCTTGTACAGGCCATGGGCATTTCCTATTGAAACCGCCAGCGCGTCAACCCCTGTTCCGGCTACAAAGCTTTCCGCCTCCTCCGGTGTGGTATACCCCTTCCTGTATTCCGGTTCTATGGAACACGTGCCGCCGTCCTCGCTGTTCATATAGCCCAATTCTCCCTCCACGCTGACATCCACCGAATGGGCTATCTGAACAATGTCTACCGTATTATTTATATTGTCACGCAGGCTCAGTGCCGAACCGTCGTACATTACTGAGGTGAAGCCGCACCTTATTGCCCTGATGATGGATTCCTTCTTTTTTGCATGGTCGAGATGGAGAACAACAGGTACGGCGCTGCCTGAGCACATTTTTCTTACCATGGTGGCTATCACTTCAACCTCCGCATGTGAAAAGTATCCTTCTCCGAATGCAAGTATCACCGGGGAATCTTTCTTTTGAGCCGCCTCAAACACGGCCTGTACAGTTTCCATATTATAGATATTAAAAGCTCCTATTGCCCTTTTGCCATTGCGCGCTTTATCCAATACAGTTTTAAGATTAACTAACATTCAATATCTCAGCTACCTCTCTTAAAGTAGTCCTGGTTCCCACATTGCCCGGAAAGATGATATAGGGCATTCCCGGGAATTTGCTCTCATCACCGGTGATCCATACGGGAACTCCGGGTTTAATCTGCCCTGCGACCACCGCCCTTTTTACTTTCAGGCCTTTTGTCCCTATATCGCTTGAAGTGATCCCGCCCTTTGCAATGATATAGCCGGGTCTTACTTTCAGCTTTTCAACTATGCTTGTCACCGCATCGGAGATCCTTATGGAAATCTTTAATTCTTCCTCTTTATTTTCTTTTCCCAGATCCAGCCTTTGTCTTCTGGTATATACGGCCACAGTTTTTCCGGAGCCGATCAGCTTTTCACATATTTCCACCACCCGGTCAACCTCATCAAGAAGTTTGGGCGGCTCCAGTACAAGATGCTGATTAAATTCAATAAATTCCACGAAACTGCTGCTTTTTAATTCTTCAAGCTGGTCCGAAGTTTTCTTCACATGGGAGCCCGCTATAATAAGTCCTCCGTTTTTGTTATCATTTTTTATAAGATCTTTTTTTAAAAGCAGCTCCCTGTCCGGTATTCCGCCTATTATCTTGGTAAATGCGGCTGCTGTGCGGAACATGAAGCTTTTCCCGGCTAGCATGGCCTTTATAAGGGCAATGGAAAATATTTCAACGTCAACATAGTCTATGGCATCCACCACCACCTTGTTAAAGCCTTCCACCCTCAGCAGTTTTTCCGAAATGCCGTCTATATCCTTATTTCTTATACTTTCATAAGATATATAGGTGACGTTTTCTGCCTTGAATTTTCCGGAGCACTTTTCCTCAATCCATTTTCCCAGGTTGGACTGGGTATACCCGAAGGTCTTGTCCTCTGCGAACTCCGTATCGCCCGCAGGTATCAGGTATTCTCCCTCCTGCACATAATGTATGCCGTCAATGGTAAATCTCCCGCCTTCCTTAAAAAATGGCAGGATCACCTCTCCGTCGTAGCGGATATCCGAATTGGCCTCTATGGTATTTTTTAAAACCTCGGTCTCAAGGGGATAATGCCCTCTTAGCGTGGAATCGCTCCGGCTGATAATTATGAATTCCTTATTAAGTTTTTTGGAGACTTCCAGTACATTCAAAGCTATTTCCTCATGTACCTTTTTTGTCTCTTCCGAGGTAAATCCCCTGGAATTGGTCAATATGAAAAACATGGAGCCGCTATCCTTAAAACCTTGTTCAATGCTCTTTGCAGACCAATCGGTGTATACCGGCACATTGTGCACTGTTTGTACACCCGTGGGGTCATCGTCAAGAACAATGATTTTCCTGTCAAGCTCCTGCAGACTGCTTTGCATTTCCCTGTCCGCCTCAGCTTTATTTACAGGAATAAATTTTTTAAACTCCTCACCCGCAAGTATTTTATTGCCGTCCATACATGGTTCATCCCCTTCGCCGATTCAATACTTTCTGATATTTTCTGATATCTTTCAATACCTTCCAGCATTTACTCCGCCTGCTGAATTTTCTTAACTTCTACATTTGTAAGCTTTTCATAGAATTTGACAATAGCACTATGGTCTTCTTCCATAAGGCCGACCACCTTCAGCGACTGCATGATTTCCAGCAGCATGCCGGTAAGCGGCAGCGGAACGTCGTTTGCATGGGCCGTTGACATCACATTCTTAATATCTTTAAGGTTGATCGATATTTTGCCTCCCGGTGCAAAATCCCTGTTGAATATCTTTTCGGCTTTGGCATCAAGCACCGTGCTGCCGGCCAGCCCTCCCCTTATTGCCTGGTATACCTTTTCAGGGTCGGCCCCTATTTTGCTTGCAAGCACAAAGGCTTCAGATACGGCCGCAATGGTGAGATTTACAATAATCTGATTTGCAAGTTTTGTTGCGGAACCGCTTCCCGTGTCCCCCACCAATACTGCCGAACTGCCCATGATATTAAAATACGGCCTGGCAAGCTCAAAAACATCCTCCCTGCCGCCTGCCATAAATGCCAGTGTTCCGTCTATGGCTTTGGGTTCTCCTCCGCTGACGGGGGCATCAAGGAAGCCCGCGCCCAGCTTTGAAAGCCCTTCCGCGCACTCCTTTGACTCGTTTGGCGTCACCGAACTCATATCAACTATTACAGTACCTTTTTTTATTGAAGCAGCAAGTCCGTTTTCTCCGAATATAACTTCCTTTACAATACTCCCATTTGGAAGCATTGTAAAAATAATATCACACCGGGAGCCTATTTGGGAAATCTCCCCAGTCTCCGCTCCCATGGAACAAATTTCCCTGACGTTTTCCTTTTCAATATCATATACGCTTAAAGCACATCCGGCTCTAAGGAGATTTTTCACCATCGGCTTTCCCATAATTCCCAAACCGATAAATCCGATTTTTTTAGACATATCACACCTCTTAAACTTCCATATTAAACTATTATCAAGCCTTACCGGAGCCGGCCCGGCCCCCTGTTGCCTTTAAGACTTATACAATTCTTACGCCTTGTTGAGTTCTTCCAACTGCTCCAGACCGATCCTCACTTCCAGAGCGGACAGGTTTTCTTCAAGCTGCTCCACAGTACTGCCCGACACAATGGGAGCGATTTCAGCACTTTGAGCCCGCATCCAGGCCAGTACAAGCCGATTCAGAGTTATGCCCATTTCTGCCGCAACGCTTTTCAAGACCTCCAGCCTTTTTTCATTGAAGGAGCCCGCATAAGCCCCCGGAACAGGCCTGCCGGTATTTGTATAAAAACCCTGCAGAAGCGGCGAATAAGCCAGGAGCAGCAATTCTCTGTCCCGGGCAAAATCCATGACGTCATCATCTATTACAATATGGTATCTGTCCATAACACAGGGGGTCTGCCTGAGGTAGGTAAATTTATTCTGAAGACATGCAAACTTCAGGTATCCGTTTTTTTCACAAATATTCTGCGCATCCGAAAACCTCCAGGGAGTGTAGTTGCTCGCACCCAGAAATCTGATTTTCCCATCCCTGTGCAGTCTGTAAAAAGCCTCCATGGACTCCTCCAGCGGTGTGCTGCGGTCATCCGTGTGAGCGTAATACAGGTCGATATAATCCGTTTTCATAAGCTTTAAACTGTTCTCGCAGTTTTCGATAATCTGTTGGTATTTAAGCCCCCTGCCAATCCCTTTTTTATCGAAACCGACCTTTGTGGCTAAAAAAACCTGCGCCCTCTTTCCGGCTGAGGTAAACCATCTTCCAAGAAAGGATTCGCTTTCGGTACCGTTGAAGCCGGGCACCCAATGTGCATAATTGTTGGCCGTATCAATGAATGTACCGCCAAAGTCCATGTATTTTTCAATTAACGCTTCCGAAGTTTTATCATCTATTTTGCTGCCCATGTACATGGTGCCGAGGCAAAGCTCGCTTACATATTCATCCGTATGGCCTAGTCTAACCTTGTCCATTTCTCAGCCCTCCCCAAAAAAATCCATTTATTTCACGCCTCCAAGAGTAAGCCCGCTTACCATGTTCTTTGACATTCCCAGATAAATCAGAACTACAGGGATCGTTGCAACAATGGAACCGGCCATAAGAGGTCCCCAGGCGTATACATCCGCGACCACCATGTCGGATAATGCAAGTGTAAGCGTCTTTAGGCTTGTCTTTGTAATAATGACCAGCGAGTACATGTATTCACTCCAGCAAAGTGTAAAGGAGAAAATCCCCGTTGCCGCTATTCCGGGCGATGCAAGCGGGAAAACCACGCTGAACATGGTTCTGAGCCTGCCGCAGCCGTCTATCTCCGCAGCTTCCTCCAGGGCTACCGGTATGGTCCGGAAATAGGACATGAGCATCCAGGTTATATAAGGTATCGTAAAGGTAGGATATATTGCCACAAGCCCCATCAGGTTATTACTCAAACCCATGTATGACACAAGCACATATAATGGAATGAACAATACCGACTTTGGCATAAGGTAGGCGTACAATATGCTGTTGCTCAATGCGCGTTTTCCCCTGAATTTAAGCCTGGCAAAGGCATAGGCCGCCAGTGCGCTTATAAATACCGAACCCACGGAAACCACGGCCGAAACAATAAAACTGTTGATTATGTTTATAAAGTATTTTCTGTTGACCAGAAGATCAGTATATGAATCCCATGTAAACTTAGCAGGCCATATGGTCGGAATCATTGAATAAATTTCGGATTGTGTCTTAAATGATGTTACCAGCGTCCAGTATACCGGAAATAATGAGCATATTATCATTAATGCTAGAGGTAGCAGGACCAGCAGGTTTAATTTTGACTTTTTCATTAAATTAATAATACCTCCTTTGCATTAATCTACATCCGTAGCCGTAAACCGCTTTGTAATAAAGTTTATCAGTATTACAAGGAACGGCAGGGCAAATATGGAAGCTGATATGGCCTTTGAAAGGTTGAGATTCATAAAGCCAATGGTATAACTGTAAGTGGAAAGAATCTGCGTGGAATTTGCCGGACCTCCGCCCGTAAGCAGCCATACAATCTCAAAATCATTGAATGTCCATATTGTGGTTATCAGGGTCGCCAGGACTATGACTTCCTTGATGGACGGCAGAGTTATAGCTGTGAAGCGCTTTATAATACCTGCGCCGTCTATCCTCGCCGCCTCATACAGGTCTTCCGGAATTGTCTGCAGCCCCGCAAGGATTGAAATCCCTATAAACGGCGTCCCTCTCCATATGTTGGCTATGATTATGGACACCATTGCCAGCGCGGGGTCATACAGCCAAGGGAGCTGTTCGTGGATTATTCCCGCTGACATCAGTATATGATTAAAAATTCCTCCCACATCCGAATACATCCATTTAAAGGTCAAGGCTGAAACAAGAGTGGGAATGGTCCATGGAACAAACAGCAGCACGCGGTTGAAATTTTTTGCAGGTATGGGGGCGTTCAGCACCAATGCCATGACAAGCCCGAAGATCAATTTACCTGCAACGGCAGCCACGGTGTAATATAATGTGTTAAACAATGATTTGAAAAAGACCGGGTCCTGTATGAGCTCCCTGAAATTGGCCAGTCCCACAAAAGCCGCCTGGGTTCCTATGGTTTTGTTGGTAAGGCTGGTCCATACCGCCCAGCAAAAAGGTATCAGCATAAATATGGTAAGATATATAACAACAGGACTTATGAGGGAAAAGGCCCATATTTCATTCTTTTGCATTCTGGTAAGACTTTTAGACATTTTTTAATCTCCTGCCACCTTCCTGTTTGAATAAAACTAAATAGCTTTCCGACATTTCCAGAAAGCTATTTAGTTAATGGTTTACTTATTTCTTGTAAGTACTTTCGATTTCAGCCTGTAACTGATCTGCGGCCTTCTGTGGCGATAGCTTGCCTACGACTATGTTTTCTATGGTCTTGTTGAGAAGCTTCAGGTTAAATACTTCACCGGCTTTGGGAGTATATTCTCCTGGATAGCCTATAAAGCACATTCCTCTTAAAGAGTCAATGAAAGGTTTTGTGAGCTTTTCCTGCCATTCTGGCTGGTCCTTTGCTTTTTCGAATATAGGTACTATAGCCGGCATATCGGCTTTCATCCATGAATCGTACCACGCTGAATCGTAAGTATATTCAATCAGCTTTTTAGCATCCTCAGGATATTTCGTACTCTTGAATATTCCGAGATAGGAACCCGCGCTTGGCATGTAGAACCCATCAGGGCCGCTGGGAATTTCGGCTACGCCGGTTTTGGCATAAAGATCCGGATTGTCGGTTTTAATCGCGGCCAGCAGGGTACCCGCATTTATAACCATGGCTGCCTGTCCGCTGAGGTATGCCTTGTTGTTTCCGGCATCATCCCAGTTTATGGCCGAAGGCGGTGTGGACTTGTCGTTAAGGTATATGGAAGAAATATATTCAAGAGCTTTTACTGTTTTGGGACTGTTTGCAATAATTGTTTTGCTGTCCTTGTCGATCAGTGCACCACCAAGCCCCCACAGCATTACCTGGTTGAGCCACTCGGCGTCGGAATTTGTGGCTCCAAGGCCGATACCTGCGCCATAGACACCCTTTGACGGATCCGTCATGGCCTTTGCCATCTCACGGAATTCATCCCAGGTCTTTGGCGGTTCCTTATAACCGGCAGCTTCCAGCAAGTCTGTCCTGTAGTGGAGTGCAACCGAATAGAATTTCTGCGGAACAGCATATTGCTTGCTGTCAAAGGTCACAGGATCAAGCACCGATTTGACCACCTTACCGCTCTTTTCCTCGATGTTTTTATTTACATCGGTAACATCAAGGAGCAGATCCTGGGCATAGAACTGTCCGGCTTCCTGGTACTGGAAGAAAGACACGTCAGGAAGCGTATTAGCCTGTATGGCGGCTGTCCACATGGGATAAAGCTTCTCATATGGAACTACCTCAACGGTGACATTGATATTTTCATTCTTCCCGAACTCTTTGACCCTGTCTGTGATCTGTTGATTTGTACTGTCGGTTACTTCCTTTTTCAGCCATACGGTCAAAGCTTTCTTTTCAGTTCCTGAAGCCTTTGACGTATCGCCTCCCGATTGTCCCTGCTGACCATTTTCGGCAGTACCGCACGCCGTAAACAGGCTCATGCACATTACAACTGCCAAAGCAAATGAAACAATTCTTTTCATGATATTTATCCTCCTTTTTTTATCCAGTGACCTGCGGGCTTGCGCATATTCGCCACAATACAGGCAAACCGGCATGCACTGGTTATAAACAAACCTCATACTACTCCTCAGCTTTTATCCACACCAGCATTTCACCAGGCTTACGATTGAGTCTGCTGTAAAAAGGTATTGCCTTTATCTCTATCTTCTCGGTATTATTGACAGCCTTACGGTAAAGCGTTTCTTCCGGCCACTCCTTGATCTTTCTTCTTTTGCCCGTTGCCTTCAGAACCATGACACCGTTCAGGAGACCGCTGTCGAACTCTTCTTTTATATCATCTCCTGTAATGGTGATATCACTGAGATTTGCACCGTTATCTTCCTCCTCGATACAGAAAACGATGGGACCTCTCTCCAACGCTATCCTGCCGCAGTTATATATGACTTCGGGCCTTGCCTCTGTTCTGCGGACCGGCATGTCAATACGCACTTCGACGATATCATCCTTTTTCCATAACCGGTTTATTCCCGCGAAGCCTTTATGAATACAGCCCGAATAGTCTAAGGTTTCATTATTTACACGTATTTCAAAATGGTCGCACCATTGGGGAATTCTGACATTCAACTCAAATTCCAATGAGTGCTGCGGCTCCACGGTCAGCTTTATATTTCCATCCCACGGATAGCCGCTGCTCTGGGAAACAGAAACCCTGGAATCCGAGATTTCAAACTCGGTACTGCTGTTTATATAAAGATTTACATAAATTTTATCCCCGGCTGCAGAGTATATATATTCCCCCAAGGACATTACCAGCCTGGCAAGGTTGGGCGGACAGCAGGCAACTTCAAACCATTCCTGCCTCATCAGCGATATATGCGAACGTTCTTCATTCATGTTTTCATACGCTCCCGGATTGGCTGCAAGGGGATTTGAATAATAGAACCTGTCCCCGCTCAGTGAAACTCCTCCGAGGATGTTGTTGAACAGGCACCTTTCCATCACATCCGCATATTTGCCGTCCCGGTTTATCAAAAGCAGCCTGTGGGCCCAAAAAAGCAATCCTATTGAAGCGCAGGTCTCATTATAGGCCATATAATTTGGGAGATCGTGATCAAAGGTAAATCTTTCCCCCACAGGATTGGGACCGATTCCGCCGGTGATGTACATCTGTCTTCCGGTTACATTTTTCCACAGTCTTTCACATGCCTCCAGCAACTCCCTGTCACCGGTTTCAGCCGCCACGTCCACCATGCCGCAATACAGGTACATTGCCCTTACCGCATGGCCCACCGCTTTGTTCTGCTCCCGCACAGGTACATGGGACTGGTAATATGAATAAATCCCCTGACCGTCGGCGCGGTATTTTCTGTCCTCCGGACTTTCACCTCTTTGATCACACTCAGTATCAAAAAACAGCGGTGATTTTCCTCTCTCGTCTATAAAAAACCTGCTCAATTCCAGATACTTTTCATTTCCCGTGATCCGGTAGAGCTTTACCAATGCCAGTTCTATTTCCTCATGACCGTCATACCCGCATATTTTCCCGGGCGACGCTCCGAAAGTTTCATACAGGAGATCGGCGTATTTACACATGAGATCCAAAAACTTTCTTTTGCCGGTGGCGTCGTAATACGCTACGGCAGCCTCTATAAGATGGCCGGCACAGTAGAGCTCATGCATCCTTTTTAAATATGTGAACCTGTTTCCAGGTTCGACAACCGTATAGTAGACATTAAAATATCCATCTTCCTGCTGGGCGTTTTCAATCATATCAACGATCTGATCCACCCTATCGATCAGAGCCTGATCCTTCCGCAACGCCAGGCTGTACGATACGGCCTCAACCCATTTTGCAATATCGGAGTCCCAAAAGAAGTGGGGCTTCTGAGGCTGTCCCTGCCTCCATTCAAGCTTCAGCGATGAAATACGTCCCGTACTTTCGCATTGCTTATACTCAATGGGAAGTGTGACATCCAATATGGTATTTTGAATATTACTCCAGAATCCATTTAAAATATTCACATTATTCCACTTAATTCCTGCAATTTTTTTCAACGAATTTGAATCAGATGACACAGATTTGACCTCCAGGCTAAAAATAAATATTATTACAACACGGATGTAATCCATGATTCATGGGCTACTCCACAAAGTTGACAATTAGTTTTACTAAATCTATAATGTAATAATATCACGTGATTTATAGAAGTGTCAGTAAATAAAATTATATAAAAGGTGGTGAAAACTGACATATGTTATATTTGAAATCCTCTATCGACTCACCTATCTCATTTGTTTCAGGCGGGCTTTTTAAAAGCGACAGGCCGTGGATACACAGCGAGCGCACCCTGGATACCTTTGAAGTTATAATCGGGGTGGAAGGCGAGGTGTACATGCAGCAGGACGACGAGCAGTACGTTGTAAGGTCGGGGTCAACACTGTTATTGCTACCCGAACACACTCACAGGGGCTATGCTGTTTCGGAGGAAAATATCAGTTTTTACTGGTTCCACTTTAAATTGAATGAATATGCGCTGATTGACAAAAGCGCTGTGGAATCCCAGATAATCGTCCTGACAAACAGTCCGAATGCTTACGGTTCGGAATTCCTACTGCTCCCGATTTTTAACGAGGCCAAACTGGACAGCAGGATAGACATACTCTTTCACCAGCTGCTGCATGTTCACAATGCCCACTATTATACGTCCCTGGCACAGAATTATACGCTTACCAGCATTCTTATTGAGGTCACCCAGAATTTTATTTCGAACTACAGACTGCAAAACAGTGATACGCTAAACTCCAGGTCCTTTGAAAAAATTATTGAATGGATACGTTTAAACCTTAATAACAATATTTCTTCGTCAAAAATTGCAGAAACCTTCCATTACAATCCCGATTATTTTACAAGATTATTCAAATGCAAGACCGGTATGCGCCTGCATGAGTATATAAACACTTTAAGACTGTCACAGGCCAAATTGCTCATATACCAGTCCAATTTAAGCATTAAGGAAATAGCGTACAGTGTGGGGTTTGAAGACGAGAAATACTTTATGAAGCTGTTTAAAGCCTATGAAGGCATAACTCCCAGCAGCTACAGGAATGCATTCTACAGGACCCACCACAACAAGAGATGAGTATTAGTTTATTATTGCGTTATCCTGCCCGGGTACACTTTTTTATTTTAGAAAAAGAAGCCGGGTATCCCGGCTCCTGTATAACAAAGCATATAAAACTATCTTTGCGGATATATTGACTATTTCCAATGCTGAATCACACAATTTCAGGCACCGCGCTCCCCTCCCGGAAAAATAGCGGGATAATGTCAAGGTCCGCGGCTGCGTTGATCTCAGAGCCGCCCTCAAGCCTTTCGCCGGTGTAGGGATTATTCCACGATGTTCCGCAGGGCAGGTACACCCGGCGTTCCCGCTGTCCTTCGCTGACAATGGGAGCTACAAGGATGTCAGGCCCGAACATATATTGATCTTCTATTTCCCATGCGATCCTGTCCCGGGGAAAATCGTAAAACAGGGGCCTCATTACCGGCGTGCCGGATTCATAGGCGGCATCCATCTGCTTCATGATATACGGGCGAAGCTTTTCACGTATCATCAGCCACTTTTTCATGATCCCGTAAACTTCTTCTCCGTAGCTCCATATCTCGTTGGGAGCCCCTGTTCCCTCTCCTCCCACCTTCACCGTATATGGTTTGCGGTAGCCGTGCATGCGGAAAACAGGGCAGAAAACGCCGAATTGATACCACCGGACCATTAATTCCCGGAAGGAAGGGTCGTTTGCATCTCCGTCAAAAAAGCCCCCTATATCCGAGGTCCACCACGGAATACCTGCAATACCGATGTTTAATGCGGCTTTCATCTGATGGCGCAGGTTTTCAAAGGTGGAGGGGCAGTCTCCCGACCACATGACCGCACCGTAACGCTGGCTGCCTATCCAGCAGCAGCGGATAAGGTTTACTATGTCTTTTTCGCCGGCCTCCGTCATTCCGTCATAAAAAGCCTTCGCATGCATCAACGGATATATATTGGAGACCTCTCTCCCATTGCCCAGGAAGTACCTGACATTTCCGTAGGAGTATGGGCGCATTTCAGGCTCCGCTTCGTCCAGCCAGAACATCCTGACCCCCTGGTCAAAATAGTTCTTTTTCGCCCTGTCCCATATGAATTTCCTGGCGCCTGGATTTGTGGCGTCATAATATGTCTGCGGCCCAAGATACAGGAATACGGACTGTACTCCCTGCTCCGTCCTTATCAGATATCCCCTGTCGCACATCTCCTGGAAATTTTCACTTCCGGGGTCAACCGTAGGCCATATGGACACCATCAGCTTTATGCCCAGCTTCTCCAGCTCATGGCACATTCCCTTCGGATCAGGCCATTTTTGAAGGTCAAACTTCCAGTCTCCCTGCTGTGGCCAGTGAAAATAATCGCATACGATGACCGAAACGGGAAGGCCTCTCCTTTTATGCTCATAAGCCACCTCAAGCAGTTCTTCCTGAGTCAGGTACCTGAGCTTGGACTGCCAGAGGCCGCTTGCCCATTCCGGAAACCTTGGGGCTTTTCCGGAAATTTCAGAATATTTTTCTACGATATCTGCGGGAGTTTCTCCGCAGAACACTATATAATCGATCTGGCGTGTCCCGTCGGAATGCCACAGTGTATGGTTTGCCGCAAGTTCGGCTCTGCCCACGGAAGGATTGTTCCATAAAAAGCCATAGCCCTTTGAGGAAAGCAGGAAGGGAATGGAACACTGGGTATTCTTCTGGGCCAGCTCAAGTGAAGCACCCTTCAGATTCAGGCAGTCGTTCAGGTACTGGCCCATACCATAGAAGTGCTCCCGTTTATCCGCTTTGAAATACACATCTGTCTCAAAGGCATCGCTGGAAATGGCCCTGTAGCACCTTGCGGGCCTTATGGGCGCCATGCTCGCCCTGCGGTCCCTATAGAACTCCTCAAGGATCACTGCATCATCCCGGTTTTTGTATTTCACACTGCCGTCCTCCGATATTTCGCAGGTGATCCTTCCATTTTTCATGACTGCAATACCGTTCTCAACGGAAATTTCCGCTTCGACCTCCGGCTGCGGCAGTATCCCGCCCCATTCCTCAGCGGATATGCGACTGTTCCTGGAAGCCCGGAATCTTATGGCATCCTGTCCGAACGGCTCGATCCGGATTATTTCTCCCTCGCGTTCCCAGATAATGCCAGAGTTTTCTTTTCTGAAAAAGTTCATTCAAAACACCTCAAAAATTTTATGAAATTTTCATGTCTTTTTTTATTAATCTCTATATCGCGCCCACCGGAATAGTCATAAAATCCCTTTCCGCTTTTCACCCCGAAATTGCCGCTGTTATAGGCATCCTCCAGCAAGCGGGAAACTTCTCCGGAGCTGTTTAATTCTTTAAACAAATAACCGGATATTTTATAGAATATGTCCAGACCGCCCAGGTCCGCAATCTCAAAGGGCCCCAGACAGGCGTATCTCATGCCCATCCCGTATTTGAAAACATTGTCCACATCCTCCAGGGAGGCAATGCCCGAGTCAACGATGTGCATCGCCTCACGCAGCACTGCAAACTGTATCCTGTTCAGAATAAATCCCGCGGCATCCTTATTGACCATGACAGGCTTCTTGCCGATACGTAGGGATAGGTAATAGACCAGTTGTGCTGTTTCTTCCGAGGTTTTCTCCCCTTTTATGACTTCGATAAGAGGTACCAGATGAGGAGGATTTACCCAATGCATTCCCGCGAAACGCTCCGGATTCCTGACTGCCTTCGCTATTTCCGTAAGGGACAGTCCTGAAGTGTTGCTGGTAAGTATGGCATCCGGCGGCGCCAATTGGGAAACTTCTGACCAGAAACCATGCTTTGCCTCCATATTTTCCACAATGGCCTCGATCACAAAATCCGCCCCGGAAAAGCAGGTTTTATCACAGGTAAAGAATATATGCGACATGTTCTTCCGGGATTGCTCAGGAGTAAAATCCCCCGCCGCTATCAAGGTCTGTTGATTTATATCAATAAGCTCACGGCCCTTTTCCAGGAACCTCTCCTCAATGTCATACAATACCACAGAGTATCCGTTTTGGACCAGTATCTGGGCAATGGAGGCCCCCATGATCCCGGCACCGGCTATTACCATCTTTTCAATTGCTTCCAGCTTCATAACACCCTCCTATTTTTATCACAGCTGCGGACGTCTCTCTTTAATGTACTCCAGGCATTTCCTCCAGCCGTCTTCAAAGCTGTTTCTGAATCTGACAACCGGTCCGAAATTTTCATATTCTTCAGGCTTTAAGGATTTGGGGACGTATGCCTTGCGGAAGTCCTCTACTTTTTCCAGCAGCTCGTCGGTCACAATAAAGGGCGTCGGATTCATAAAGCGCTGGATTACCGGAGGATCGGTCTCGATCAGCCTGTCGGCGGTACCTCCCCAGTTAATGGTCACAGACGCACGGGCGCCCACCATTTCCGTAAAGTGATGGAGTCCTCTTGCGCCGCCGGATAAAAACCTGACCTTGTATTTCCTGCTTTCCATGATCTGATAGATTTTTTTAGCGACTGCAATACCCGCCTGGAAAAGCGCGTCTTCACTTACGTCTATATTCTGCCTGCCCGCAGTGACCTGCAGATGTTCATCGAATATCCCCGCGATATGGGCCATATACATTGGAGCGGGATCGGCCATATCCGCGGTGGCAGCCTCGTACAATTCACACAGGTCCAGGGCCTGGTCTATGGCCATCACTTCGGTGGCCAGAATTGGAATCCGCTCTCTTATCAATGTTTCCATAGCCTCAAGCCCGTCCTTTGTCACAGGGATTTTCGCTATTATGTTTGGCGAGGCTTCACGGTTGAAGCGGGCAAATTCAATTATGTGCGAAGCATCCTCCTTGAAGGGATCACCCTGTATGCTGACCCATCCATGGCTTTTACCGCTTTTCTCAAAAATGGGCATAAAATATCCGCAGATGTTTTTGATCAGTTCTCTCTGAAATATGGTCAACGCCTTTTCATCATCTTTTTCCGCCATAAGAATGTCATCCAGCATTTTTTTTGCATAAATGCCCTCCTCCCGGTGATTCAGGATCTTCCAGGTAAACGCCGGGTTTTGGGTACAGCCTACTGCGCCGTATTCAACACCCTTTTGCGCTTCTTCGCGTGTTACGTTGTTTACCCACAGCTCGGTAGGCGTGCAGTCCGATACCCTTTTAAAATATGTCTGCTTCATGTTTTCCCCTCTTTCTCGTTATTTTCATATTTATGCCCATGCCCCGCATCTCGCACAAAACATCATGAAAGCCGGCATGGGCCCGGTTCCCTCTATAATTTTTTTTATTTCTTTCACCCTTATATAAAAGCTGATATTCTTTTCATAAAGTCAATTATGATAAAACCCTTTGCAGGTACACTCTCGTTTCGTAGGAGCGCAGCATTTCTTCCCGGCCGGCTTCGCAATAGTTGGTGATGAGCAGCTCTTTGCCTGCCGAGAACTCAACCGGCATGGAAAAGCCCACTTCCTCCCGGCTGAAATTGCAGATCACCAGAAGCATCTGGTCTTCCAGCCTGCGGGTGTAGACATAAAGCTTTCCGTCATCAGGCAGAAGCAGCTCATAGCTGCCATAGACTATAATTTCGTACAGCTTGCGCAATTGTATAAGCTTTTGATAATAATGATAGACAGAATTTTTATCCTTCAGCTGTTCCTCAGCGTTGATCTCCCTGTAATTGGGATTTACTTTTATCCAGGGAATACCTGAGGTAAAGCCCGCATTTTCTCCGTAATCCCACTGCATGGGCGTTCTGCCGTTATCACGGCTGTTCCTGTGTATATATTTCATCATTAACTGGGGCGCAAGGCCTTGTTTGCCCACCATCTCCTCATATGCGTTCAGTGTCTGGATATCGCGGTAGTCTTCCAGATTTTCAAAGGCCACGTTGGTCATTCCCAATTCCTCGCCCTGATAGATATAGGGCGTACCCTGCATCATGTGCAGGCAGGTCGCCAGCATTTTTGCGGATTTTTCCCTGTAAAAGGGCGTTGAATCGTCCCCGAAACGGGAAACTATGCGGGGCTGGTCGTGGTTATTCCAGTACAGGCTGTTCCAGCCGCAGTTGTAAAGTGCTGTTTGCCATTTTGAGAGGACCTCTTTCAACCGTGGCAATTCCACCCGGCTGTCGCTCCATTTTCCGTATTTGCCATGATCCAGATACATGTGTTCAAACTGGAACACCATATTGAGTTCATTTCGACTCCCGCCGGTATATTTCCTCGCGTCCTCCACGGTTGCCGACGGTGTTTCCCCCACCGTCATGATATCATAGCGTGAAAGCACCTCACGATGCATTTCCTGTAAATATTCGTGTACCCGCGGGCCGTTCATTACAAGCCTTTCAAGCCCCGCGTAAAGTTTTCCGTCCTTATCATCATCCGGCAGGCCCTCTGTCTTTGAGATCATGTTGATGACATCCATGCGGAAGCCGTCAATGCCCCTGTCCAGCCACCACTTCATCAGTTTATACACTTCATTCCTTACAGTTGGGTTTTCCCAGTTGAGATCCGGCTGCTTCGTCGAAAAACAATGCAGGTAATACATATCCGTTGTTTTGTCATACTGCCATGCGGAACCGCTGAACCGGCTGCCCCAGTTGTTGGGTTCCTTTCCGCCCTTTCCCTCCCTCCAGATGTAATAGTCCCTGTAAGGGTTGTCTTTGGACTTTCTGCTTTCCGCAAACCAGGGGTGTTCATCGGAGGTATGGTTTACCACCAGGTCCATAACGATTTTCAGACCCAGCTTGTGCGCCTCTGCCAGCAGCTCGTCAAAATCCTCCAGTGTGCCGAATTCCTCCATGATATTATGGTAATCACTGATGTCATAGCCATTATCATCGTTGGGCGATTTATAAACCGGGCAGAGCCAGATCACATCCACTCCTAAATTTCTGATATAGCCAAGCCTCCGCAGGATTCCCCGCAAGTCTCCTATGCCGTCTCCGTTGCTATCCTGGAAGCTCCTGGGATAAATCTGATAAACCACGGCTTCCTTCCACCATGTTTTTTGAGTCCTGTCCATCCTTCCATCTTCCTTTCCACGACAGTTTCAAATCCGCAGGATAATCGTCATCCCTTTACGGAACCTGCGGTAACGCCTTTGATGATGTATTTCTGCATAAACAGAAAAAATATGATACAGGGCACCACACCCATAATAACGGCCGCTATGGCCACATTCCATTCGGAATTGTACTCCCCGTAGAGGTTGTATTGTGTCAGAGGTATTGTCCTGATATTCCTGTTCAAAAAAATGACCAGCATTGGCAAAAGAAAATCATTCCATACCCAGAGCACATCCAGTATGGCTATTGTGCTTGTTACGGGCGTCAGGAGCGGTATTACCACGCTGAAGAATTTTCTGAAGGGTGAGCAGCCGTCAATTTCTGCAGCTTCCTCTATCTCCACCGGAACTCCCTTGATAAATCCATGATACAGGAACACCGCCAACGGGCATCCAAGCCCCCAGTATATGACCACAAGTCCCGGAATGCTCTTGGTCAGGTGCAGGAATGCCGCCAATTTCACAATGGGTATCATAATGGCATGGAATGGTATGATCATTCCGAATGTGAACAGCAAATAGATAAACCAGCTTTTCCTGTCTTTTGTCCTGGCCAGTTTGTACGAGGCCATGGATGAAAAAAAGATAATCCCGGCCACACTGAAAATGGTCACTGCAAACGAATTAAAAAACGATCTTACATAGTTCATTGCTTCATAGGCTTTAACGTAATTTCCCAGATAAAACTTTTTAGGGAATGCCATATAGGACGTCATCATCTCGCCGTATTCCTTAAAGGAATTTAAAAAAGCATAGATCAGCGGGATTAGAAATAATATTGATATTACAATAGCCAGCGCTTCCGCCAAATATGTGATGAGCTTTCTGCTCTTCATTACATTTCCACCTCCTTGCTTTTAAATACCTTCAGCTGAAAACTGGTAAAAATCAGAACAATTACAAACAGTATTACGGCCTTTGCGGAACCATATCCCACATTGCTTTTTATAAAGGCTTCATTGTAGATATTCAGAGACACGACTTCGGTGGAACTGCCGGGTCCGCCGTTGGTCATCTGGAAAAACAGCTCAAATTGTTTAAAGGAACTGGCGATTGTCAAAAAAACACATACTACGATAGACGGCATAATCAAAGGCAGGGTAATATATCGTATCTTCTTCCAGCCTGAGGCCCCGTCAATATCCGCGGATTCCATCAGTGATGAATCAATGGTTTGCAGGCCGGTAATATAGACTACCATATAATAGCCCACACACTGCCACAGCAGCGCCACCGCTATTGCTACTATCGCGGTCCTTCCGCTTGCAAACCAGCTAATATCCAGGACATCCAGCCCAATGCTTTTTACAAATTCCGGATAAATCTTTGTATACATAAACTGCCACAAAAAGGCCACGATAATCAGGCTTATTGCATTGGGCATGAAAATAATGCTGCGGTAAATGTTTCTGTATCTCAACCTCATATCAAGCAGCATGGCAAAACCCAAAGCAACCACATTGACAAGAGCCACATTGATAACGGCAAATTTCATTGTGTTTCCCAGCACCTGTATAAATCGCTGATCATCGGTAAATGCCTTTATATAATTTTTAAAACCCACGAAATGAAAAGTTGAGGCTATGCCGTCCCAATTAGTAAATGAATATATCACCGAACCCAGCATGGGAATGATAAAAATTATTACATACAGCAGCAATGCCGGCAGAACGAAGGAAAAGAATGTGAGATTTTCCTTGAATAATTTCTGTTTTGAAAGCTTCAAATTTATATTCACCTCGATATTATGTCCGCATGAAGATCAGCCGGAATGCCGACCTTCATGCGGGTATTTATTCAACTGACGTCAATCGCTGCCGGCTACAAGTCAACAGTAATCGACTCTATAACTGTTTTTATTTATTAATGTAATCCTGCCACATTTTGTCTATAAATTTGTAGAAATCCTCTTTGGACGTCTGTTTTGCAAAATAGGACTGCAGAACCGTGGCCATATCCAGATTGTAACCGTCCGGCCATTCCACGAAGCCCCATCTGTATACCTTGTTGCATTCGAAATACTTCAGAAGGTCCTCGGCCGAAGCTCCCAGACTGCTTGGGGCAGTCGCTCCGTTAACTGTGGAAATCAGCTTGCACTTGTCTCTGAACATGTCTGTGGCTTCGGTAGTGGTAAGCCATTTCATAAACTTTTTGGATTCATCCGCATGGGTAGATTTTGCATACAGACAGAAGATAAGATCCACATCACCCATCATTCTTGCCTCGTCGGGATTCTCGCTGAGCGGCAGCGCAAACATGCCGGTCTCTATATTGGGATCTATCTTTGTAACATTTGCAAGAGACCACAATCCCTGTACCATCATACCCACCTTGCCCTGGGCAAAAAGTGTGCACTGGTTGTTATAATCGCTGTCCAGAGGTTTTTCATTTGAATTTGCGGCAATCATGTCGAAGGTTTCAAAAACCTTATCCATTTTTTCATTCTTGAAGGAAGTCTTTCCCGCATTCATATCCGTAACAAACTGGTTGATGTCCACTGTGGAAGTATGCCCTACGGAAAACATCTGGGCCAGCGTCCAGGTATCCTTGAAGGCAACTCCAAAAGGTGAGACGCCTTTTGCTTTCAGTTTATCGCAAACCTCCTTCAGCTGGGTCACAGTCTTGGGCAGATCGGTTATTCCCGCGTCGCTGAAGACCTTCTTGTTGTAGATAACGCCGATACCCGCAAGGTCCATGGGAAGTGCGGCAACCTTTCCGTCAACGGTACAGGATGCCTTTGCACTGTCGAGAACATTGTAGTTTTCCGCAGTGAGGTCACCTACCAGCCCGCTTTCATAATATTTCTTAAGTACGGTACCTGCTGTGATGGAAAAAATGTCAGGGGTGTCGCCAGAGGCAAACAGTACTTTTATAGTCGCATAATATTTGTCTCCTCCGGGCCTTTCCAAAGTAATTTTTACATTAGGATTACTTTCCTGATACTTGTCGACCATTTCCTGGAATGGCTGCATGATTTCCTGTTTTCTGAGCCATACCTTCAAATTTGTGGGCTCTCCGGTATTTCCCTGTGTGTCCTTAACCGCGGTTTGTCCTGAAGCCGATCCGGTATCCGCAGCACCCGTATTCCCAGAATCACTGCCGCAAGCAGAAAACAGGCTGACACTCATGACCAGAACCAGTGTAAAAGCCAAAAACCTTTTCATTCTACGTCCTCCTTTAAATAAAATTAATGCTCTCGGAAACTTCTATTGCTTCCGATGCTTATGTTTTGAAGTATGAGCTTCCCTCATACCTCTAACATTCTCAAAGTATGGTACCCAAGCAGGCTTAAAATGTTTCTGATTGTTGAACTTATGCTGAAATTCCATATTACAATTGCTTTTCAGGATTGTTTTACGATTTGCATTTACTACAAGTAAATTATATATTACGATGATCAGGCCGGTAAATTAACTGGATTCACATAAACATTAGAACGATATTGACATATTCGGAAAAGTAAAAATTGTTTCACTCACAAATCCGGATTATATTTTTTGCCGGAATACGATTGATGTGAAAACAATGTTTTTACGTCAACTTTAATAAAGACACAGGACGTGCCTTTGAATTCTCTTTATATACTGTTGTCGTAAATTATTGTTTGCCGTCCAGAGTCTCTTTGAATTCGGAAGCTGTTACCCCGAAACGTTTTTTAAAAACCTTTCCGAAATAATTAAGATTGTTAAAACCGGTCAGCCGCATGACATCCACGATTTTTATCCTGCCGTCCCGCATGAGCTCCCTGGCTTTATTAAGCCTTATCTCTATGAGATAATCCGTCAGATTGGAATTGAACTCTTCCTTGAATATCCTGCAAAGATAGCTGCTGTTAATATAATATTTTTTTGCGAGCTTGCCCAGGCTGATATCCTCGTAGTAGCAGCTGTCAATATAATCCTTGATACTGTATAGAAGTTTTTTGGACTTCATGCGCCTCACCATTTTAACAGAGTTCATTTGAATTGAGAGAATGTTGTGCAGGTATGACGTTATTTGAGATATGTCAAAGCCGTTCTCAAATATGAAATTGACAAAAGCATCCGTATTGGCCGGATCGATGCTGTTTGCCTTTATATCCCCGCCCATCTTCTTTACCACCTTCCATGCGCATAGAAGCATATCAGTATAGAGGATTCTCATCTGTTCGACTGTGTATTCTTCTCTCCTGCTTATTTGCTCAAGGATCTTGGCAATGGCATTTTTAAGCTGGGTATCGTCTCCGGACTCCACCGCCGCAGAAAATTCCTTTTCATGCAGTAAAAAAACCGGCAGTTCATTGTCCGCTGCCGCGCTTTTATCGCTGAAAATTCCTATACGGTTATTCCCGAAGACATTAAGGTCCATCAGTGATTTGCATGCCTCGGCGTACGATTTGTATAAGTCTTCAAGAACGGCTTTGCTTCCGCCGATACCTGTTATGCATTGAAGTCCCATGTATACCTTCAGATTTTCAATAACCTCTTCGCATACCGATTTTACATTTTCCGCATCCGTGCTTACATTGAAGTCTTCCAGTGTGATGACCGCGCAGAATCCTGTCATTGTCATGGTGTTTTTGAAAACGACTTTTTTATATTTCAGGAGAGTTTCCTCCAGTATGTTTATGATGCTGAAAACAAGGATGTCCACATCCATATCAAACTTCTCTTCCAGTATCCTGGGCATATTTACTATGTTAAATACAACCGTGATAAACCTGGCATTCCCCTCTGTGTCAACCAGCTCGCTGAGCAATTCCCTGCTTGGATTTCCGAGCACATAATTGCCTGAACAAACCAGGTTGTTGAGCAGCTTGTCTCTGTTGAGCCTTTTTGCATTGTTGAGCTCAATACTGTTCCACCGTATGGTTTCCTTGTTGCTCCTTTCCGCGTCAAGCTCACCGACAGCCCTGGCAAGCGCCTCGTTTAGCTGCACATCATCAATAGGCTTCAGTATATAGTCAATGACATGTGAATATATTGCGGATTTCATATACTCATAGTCGTCATAGCCGCTTATTACTATAAACTTCACATTATCAAACTTTTTCCTTAATTCGCGCATCAGCGCAGGTCCGTCCATCCCCGGCATTTTCATATCTGTTATGACCAGATCGGGCTTGTGCTGAATGGCTTTGTCCATGGCTTCAAGGCCGTTGGTGGCTTCATCCACCACATCAATGCCCAGATCACTCCAGTTGCCCTGTTCCCTTATGGCGTATCTGACAGCTCCCTCGTCGTCCACAATGATTGCTTTAATCATCCCAAGCTCACCCCAATTCGATTTTCTCAAGTTTAATAATTACTGAAGTGCCTTTATTTATTTCACTGGTGATCTCTATTCCGCAGTCCTCA
Source organism: Bacillota bacterium (assembly GCA_023397905.1). GTDB lineage: Bacteria > Bacillota > Clostridia > Acetivibrionales > DSM-1351 > Ruminiclostridium. Next base: position 29,765 of record JAEWSZ010000085.1, read on the forward strand.
TTGAAGGTATATATGATCCTGGCGTTTACATTGTGCAGCCCAAGCCCCTTGCTGCTGCCCAGAAGCTCCTTGTGATGCTTTACTATGCGGTTCAGGTTTTCCAGCTCACTGCCGGTCATTCCGCAGCCGTTGTCACTGATCCTGATGAACAGCTTCTCCTCTTCGGCCCAGCCGGCAATCTCCACCCTTCCGCCTTCAACTCTGCCCTCGATCCCGTGTACGATGGCATTTTCCACTATGGGCTGCAGGGTCAGTTTCGGTATCGCATACGTATAAATATCCTCCGGCATATCTATATAATATTCCAGCTTATCTTCGTACCGCAGTTTCTGAATGGTAAAATAGTTGATTACATGGTTTATCTCATCCCTGATAGTGACAAGATCCCCGTCCAGCTTGATGGCATATCTGAACATGGCCCCCAGCACCTTGACGGCCGTATTTATCTCGGGGGCATTCTTGGCTATGGCCATACTGCTTATGGATTGCAGGGTATTGTATAGGAAATGGGGATTTATCTGTGATTGAAGTGCTTTTATCTGGGCATTTTTTTCTCTCAGCCTTGCCCGGTACTCCTCGTTGATAAGGAAGTTGATCCTGTTTATCATCTCATTAAAGCTGTCATACAGGCTGCCGACCTCATCCTTCCGTTCCGAGACCGCCAGGTTTGGCAGATTGTCCCCTTTCACATTTTTCATAAACCTTGCGAGTCTCTCCACAGGCTGGGATATATTATGTGAGACAAGGACCGACAGGATTATTCCAAGCAGTGTAAAAATAAGCATAATCAGCAGTGTCACCTGGCTTGTCTGGTGAACGGCCATGTACAGATCCGTTAAGGATATGAGCTTTACTATTGTCCATTTTGAGTATTGGGAATAGCTGTAAAGAATTAAATAATCGGTGTCGCCGATTTTTGTCTTATTGCTTCCCATCTGTTTTTTCATGTCAATGCTTTTCAGTATGGCAGGGTCCACATTTTCGCATATTTTGCCCTGGTCGCTGAAATACATGATATTTCCGGATTCATTTATTATATACACTTTTTCAGATTCATTGACGATTGCTTTTTTATATAGACGCTCAAGGCTCTGGGCATTTATATTTATGGAGATAACCCCCAGGTTGTCGCTTCCGGAAAAGTTTCTCAAGCCATGGGAAAAGGTAAATACCTTCTTTGGCTGGTCAACCAGCAATACCGGAACATCCTTTGGATTATCCGCGGACCTTATATTGAAGCTGTAAAGGTGCACATCCTCTTTATATATGCTGCTGTCGGGCATAACCGCATTTTCATACCAGGATTCATTCTGGAGTATGGGCCTGTTCATGGTGCTTATTCCGAGGGTACTTCTCCGGATATAGTACAAGCGGTCCATGGACCTGACATAGAAAGTGGCGCTGTCAATATCCCTGCTTAAATTCATCAGATTGAAAAGCTGGTTTTCCACATAGGTAATATTCGGATTCAAAGACTCCATTTCTCCCCCGCGGCG
>JAEWSZ010000112.1 GCA_023397905.1 Bacillota bacterium
TATTCCCGGTTTTCTCTGCCCTTTCGGTAACCTGTCCCATGCTGTCGTAAGTATACTGGGTTTCCGTCCCATTGGGAAGCTTTTTGGTTTTCAGCCTGTCTAATGTGTCATATGTATATGTTGTGGCTTTATTGTCCGCATCCGTCACTTTTGCCAGATTTCCGGCTGTATCATATTCATACTGGACTTTTCCGCCGCCCGGATATGTTATGCTCTGCTTCTGCCCATCTTTTGTCCAGGTGTATTTTACTTCTCTGCTTTTATAGTCCTTGACGGAGGTTGTACGTCCCAATGCGTCATATGCAAAGGCTGTGGTCCCGTTCCAATCCTTTATGGTCTGCAATAGGTTTGATTTATCATAGGTAAAGTTTACTGCCCTGTTATCGCTGAAGGTTATCTTTGCCACATTTCCAAGTCCGTCGTATTCATATTTTGTGGCCTTTCCGTCTTTATCGGTTTTTTCAGCCACCTGTCCGTTTTTATCGTATTCATATTGAACTGCTTTACCGGCGGCATCTGTCATTTTTGTAAGCAGCCCGGTTTTATCATACTGGTATTTCGTTGTCTGGTTTTTAGTGCCGTCTTTGCTGAGCCTGTTTGTTTCCTCAAGATTGCCCAGCTTGTCATAGCTGTTTTTCGTCACCTGCCCCAGGGCGTTGGTTACCTGCGTCAGCTGGTTCAGGGCATTGTACTGATAGCCTGTGGTATTTCCTTTGGCATCCTTCGATTCAAGTGTATTGCCGTTGGCGTCGTATTTGTATGCGGTTGTGTTCCCTTTGGCATCCTTTATTTCCGTGAGACGGTTCAGGCTGTCATAGGTGTAGGCTGTGGTGTTGTTCAGGGCATCTGTTATTTTCTCCAGGTTGCCGTTTTTGTCGTAGCTCCACTGGGTTACATTCCCTCTTGGGTCTGTGGCTTTGGTCCTGTTGCCCACAGCATCATACTCATATTCGGTCTTGTTCCCGTTGGCATCGGTATAGGTTCTGAGCAGGCCAAGGGTATTGTATTCATTTTTTGTGGTGTTTCCCAGGGCGTCGGTTACTGCGGTCAGCCTTCCGTTCTTATCATAGGTATAGCCTGTGGCATTGCCCTTTGGATCGGTCTCCTTTATCTTTTGCCCCAGCGCGTCATACTCATATTTCGTGGTATTGTTCAGGGCATCGGTCACGGCGGTCAGCCTGTTCGCCTTATCATAGGCATATTTTGTCGCATTGCCCTTTGGGTCTTTTTCCTCGGCCAGATTACCGTTTACATCATAGGTGTACAGGGTCTTGCCGCCGTTGGCATCGGTCACGGCTTTTGTCCTTCCGAAGGCGTCGTATTCATAGCCGGTTTTGCCGCCATCAGCCGCTGTGACGGTTTTGAGCATGCCCATCACGTCGTATTCATATTTTGTAATGTTGTTCAGGGCGTCGGTTATCTCTTCAAGCATGCCTGTCGTACCGCTGTATTTGTAAAGTACGGCATTCCCGTTTTTGTCGGTTTCCCTTGTCACCTGCCCGTCGGTATTGTATTCCGTTGTATATGTATTTCCCAGCGCATCCCTTACCGATTTTAACTTGCCGTCGGGGGTGTATTCATAGGTTTCCGCATTGCCCCTTGGATCGGTTAATTTTGTTACCCTGTTCAGTGAGTCGTATTCATAATTTGTGGTATTTCCGTTGGCATCGGTGGAGCTTCTGACGTTTCCTTTTTCGTCATAGATTCTGGTCTCGGTGCTGCCGTCCGGTGCTGTTATTTTTGTAAGGCGTCCCTTTCCGTCATACTCGAAGCCGGTCTTGTTGCCCATGGGATCGGTATATGAAATCATATTGCCCTTCGGATCATATTCATATACCGTCTTGTTGCCCAGCGCATCGGTTTCCGAGGTCACTTCATTGAAGGCGTTATATGTATAGGTGGTTTTGTTTCCCGGTGCATCTGTGACCGAGGTTATGTTTCCATTGGCGTCGTAGGTATAATATGTTGAATTTCCGGCCTTGTCGGTCTGCGTCCCATAGGACTGCTTTGAATCCAACGTATAGTTTTTGCCGCTATCCGGGTCGGCTATGGCCGCGTAGGTTATGGGCAGACTTCCCCATGCCCATCTTCCCGCAACAAATACCGCTATTTTATTCCACTCCTCATAGTCCGTACCGGTTTTGTTCAGGGAGTAGTCATTGGTCTGCAGGTAATTTGTCCAGTTCTTCCTGTGTATTCTGGTGTGGAGCTCCAGGTACTCTCCCGGCTTTATTTCTATATCGTCTCTTGTGAAGCCGATGTTTGCCACACAGTTTGTCTTAAGGTTGTCATCCCCTATTTCGGTAAAGCTGCAGGTGATGTCGCCTTTTGCGACAGTGGTCTGGAATTTGCCGCCTATGGCAGCCCAATCGGCCTCAAACACCTGCTCGTCCTCTCCGTCGGCAGTGTAGAAATATTTTATATTTATGTCGGACAGTTTTAAGGTGTCGGATCCGGTGTTGTATATTCTGAACCGCGGGGCCAGGAAATTGATCTTGTTTTCGGTTTTGGTATTGAACATCTCCGCCCTGACCGGAGTATATGTGGTGTCGGCATAGTCTATGTGCTCTTCGCTGTCATCCGGTTCTTCCTCTACCGGCGTTATGTCCTTGCCCCATACTTTTTCACCTTTTATAAAAATATCGACTTTATCCCAGTCCTTGAAGCTTTCCGACGGGTTTATGGAATAGTCGTTGGTTATGTCATAGTTTGACCAGTCGTTTTTGGCTATCCTGATATGGATATCCAGCTTTTCTCCGATGTTGATATAGCCTGAACCGGGCTTGAAACCCACCTCCAAATAGGTGTCGGCTCCCTCAAAGCCTTCCTCGGGCTTTTTGAAGGTTCCCGTTATGTTCTGGGGCCCTGCGCTGGACCAGTCACACCAGAAGTTCTGGGGCTTGTCGTCGTCTGCGGTGTAATAGTAGCGTATTTTAATATCTTCCAGCTTTACCATGTTCTTTCCGGTGTTTATGAGCCTCATCATTGGATGTATGGTGTTGGTGCTGTTTCCGCTGTTGCCGGTATTGTACATCTGGAGCTTCAGCTTGTTGTTGCCTGACGGTGTAATATCGTCTTCTCCGTTTCCGGTTCCGCCGCTGTTGTTCCCGCCCCCATTGCCGCCTCCGTTATTACCTCCGTTGTTACTGCCGCCATTATTGCCGTCACCGGAACCGCTGTTTCCATCCGCCGGAGTTCCGCTGCCTGCCGAGCCTTTTCCCCACACAAGGCCGCCTTTATAATACATATCCACCTTGTCAAAGCTTGAGAATGCGGAAGACAGGTTCTGTGAATAGTCATTTCCCGGAGTAAAATTGCTCCAGTCGTTTTTGGCTATTCTGACATGCAGCTCAACTTCTTTTCCGGCCGTTATCTTTCCCGCTGCGGATTTAAAGCCCAATTCAAGGTAATAATCCGCGCCTTCAAAGGGAGCATCCAATTTTACAAATTTTCCGGTCACATTCTGAGAGCCTGCGCTGGACCAGTCGCACCAAAAGTTTTGCGGCTTCTCGCCGTCAATGGTGTAGTAATATCTCAGTGTTATATCCGATAATGCTATATCGTTTTTCCCTGTGTTTTTTATTCTGAACTGGGGATACAAGGTGTTGTTTGTGGTTGCTCCCGTGGCAGTATTCATATTGTGGGTATCCAGCTCCAGTCCGTTTGACTGGGAAGCTCCCGAAGCAGCCAGCGTGAGCAGCCCCGGTATCTCATTGTTGTCCGCGGAAGCCACCAGCATTCTGCTGTCTTCCGGTGTACCGGCAGAAGAGGTCTTGGATGCATTTCCGCTGTCCTTGTAATAATATTTCACCGTTCCGTCGGAATACTGCTCAGATGCCAGCCTGTAATCCTGGGTATAGCTGTACACTACCTTATTTCCGTTTGGTTCGGTTCCGGTTATTTTCCTGTTCTGGTCGTCATAGCTGTATTGATAGGTTCCCAGGTTCCGGACAGTTTTTTTGACCACCCTGTCCGAGCTGTCGTACTCCACACTTACCAGGGTTATTTTCCCAGCGCTTACCACCTTTGTGAGCCTGTTCATTGAATCGTACTGGTATGTGGATATACTTCCGTTTACATCGGTAAAGCTGCTTACCAGCCCGTTGGAATAACCATAGCTTACGGTCCTTCCCACATTGTCCGCAACGCCGCTTATGGTTCCGTCGGCATTATATGAGAAGGTCAGGTAGCCGCTGTCATTTACAACCTTTGTGAGCACGTCTCCCGTATATGTGAGCGTCAGCGTGTTCCCGTTCAGGTCTTTTACTTCCGCAAGCTTTCCGTCCTTTGAAAAATTGAAGTTCCTGCTGCCGTCTATTGTGAGGGTATAGCTTCCGTCACTGTTTTTTACAAGCTTTCTGGAAAGTCCCTCGGCGGTTTTATAGCTTCCGTCGCTGTTCTTTATATAATATTCCGCATGTCCGTCCTCGAACAGTATAGCCACGGCCTTATCCATATCCTGAAGGTAATATGTATAGGTGTTGGACCAGTTTATGCCGAATTCGTTATAGCTGTAGCTCATGGAATTGTACATTCTGTTGAAGAAAAGAGAATCATAGCCGTCTATGGATATATCGGGATTGGCATAGAAGTTGTTCCCCATGGTCAGGTTTGAAGGATTTGCAGAGGTTATTCTCTGGAGCTGGTCTATTATTCCCAGGTGCTGTTTTTGAGAATCCGAGCTCTTTGAAAGATCCTGGGCTACGGTTTTAGACGGATTTATTACAAGAATGTTGGTGTCCACCAGCTTACCGTCATTGCTGTAGTCCTGGGGTATGTTGTTGTCGCTTATTATGTCCGGAGCCTTTGTGTAATCTCCGTAATACAGCGCCGCCAGGTATTTTACACGGTCGGCCACTCTGAAAACATGCCTTACTGCAGTTATGCTTTTTGCCACATTTCCCGAAGAACCGTTTATGTTGGCTTTAATGCTGTAGAGACTGTATTTTGCCATGGAGAGGTCAGCGTACCATGTGTTTTTGTCCACGGTGGCTGTTATTGTCGTTGCCGCTTTACCGTCTACCGAGATATCCAGCTTTACACTGCTGATACCCTGATTTTCACCGCCCTTGCCGAATACCTTGAAGGTATTTCCGTAGGCGTTGGGAGTTATGCCTATATCCTTCCCGTTTGCATTGAGGACGGTTACGTCTGTAACTGACTTGTATTTTTTGTATACCTCTTCCTGAGGTTCCACCACAATGGTATATGTACCGTCTTTCACAGCCTTTCCGCTGCTGTCCTTTCCGTCCCATTCCACATGGTGCGTCCTGTACTTGCCCTCATACTTCCGGCCTTTTGCAATATAATCAATCACGTTATTGCCGTTCATCACCATGATATCCGCAACATGGTCTATTTCAAAATTCCAGGATATATCCGTCTTCTCCCCAACCGACGGGTCAAAGAGCTGCGGCTCGGCCTTGATGAATTTCTTTGGGTCTTCTGCCGCGAAAACGGAGTTGTTGAAGGGTATTGCGGTAAAGAGTATTGCCATACAAACAAGTATGCTCAGCGTTTTTAACAAAATTTTTTTCATTGTAAATCCTCCATGGCAAAGATAGAATGTATTAAATGTATTATTATGTGAATATCCTTAAAAATTACCAGTATATACATGTTTTCGGCATATTTGCCCTGCATATTTATACTTTTTTTGAAGTTCATTTCTTCTTTCAGGATTATTTACATTGAGGTATGTTATAATGATAACTATAGCTGCCAATGATGCAAAACCTTCTGAGCGGCTGAAAAATTCCATTTAACAGCGCGCCAACCTATGGCTGTGAGGTGTCATATGCAGAACGTGGATAATGATATTATTTCAAGTATAATAAACGGTGAATGCAAGGATCCCCATATATTTCTCGGAATGCATGAGGTGGACTCCGGCACGGAACAAAAAAGCATTGCCGTCAGGGCATATCACCCCACAGCAAAGCTCATTGAGCTCATTGATGCGGCAGACGGCTCCTCCTACCCTTTAACAGCAAAATATGGCCATGGAATTTATGAAATACTATTTCCGGACAGGCCGGAATTATTCGAATACAGGCTTAAAATAACCGACAATTACGGCAACAGCTATATAACCTCTGATCCATACAGCTTCCCGCCTGTTATTTCGGAATATGATATTTACCTTTACAGCCAGGGCAACCACCACAAAATATATGAAAAGCTCGGCGCTCATCCAATGACCATAGACGGGGCGGAAGGAACCCTGTTTTCAGTCTGGGCACCCTGTGCCGCAAGAGTGAGCGTTGTGGGCAGCTTCAACCAATGGGACGGCCGCAGGCATCAGATGAGGCTGCTTGCCCGGTCCGGCATATGGGAATTGTTTATTCCCCTGGCCGCAGCCGGAGATATGTATAAATATGAGATAAAGACCCAGTCCGGCCAGATCATTGCCAAAGCGGACCCCTATGCCTTTTATGCCGAAAAACGGCCGTCCAAAGCCTCTATTGTTCAAAATATGGAGGCTTATCCGTGGGAGGACCGTGACTGGCTGGAATTCAGGGAGGCGGCGGACGTCTTTACCTCACCCATATCGATTTATGAGCTGCACCCGGGAACCTGGTCCACCTCCGCCGAACCGCAGGAAAATGGAGACATATTTCTGAACTACAGGGCCATAGCCGACAGGCTGGTCCCATATATAAAATACATGGGCTACACCCATATTGAACTGCTTCCCGTTGCCGAACACCCTTTTGATGGTTCCTGGGGCTACCAGGTCACCGGCTATTATGCCATAACCAGCCGGTACGGCACTCCTCAGGATTTCATGTACCTGGTTGACCAATGCCATCAGAACGGCATCGGCGTTATTCTGGATTGGGTGCCCGCACATTTCCCCAAGGATGCCCATGGCCTGGCCCGTTTTGACGGAACGGCGCTCTATGAGCATGCCGACCCGGGACAGGGCGAACATCCGGAATGGGGTACGCTGGTATTCAACCACGGCAGGAATGAAGTCAGGAATTTCCTTGTTTCAAACGCCGTATTCTGGTTTGAAAAATATCATATAGACGGCTTAAGAGTGGACGCGGTGGCTTCCATGATATATTTGGACTATGCCAGAAAGCCCGGCCAGTGGGTCCCCAACAAATACGGCGGCAATATGAATCTGGAGTCCGTAGATTTTCTCAAACAATTGAACACCACTGTTTTCAGTTATTTTAAGGGAATAATGATGATCGCGGAGGAGTCCTCCTCCTGGCCGATGATAACCAAGCCGCCATATATGGGCGGACTGGGCTTTACTTTTAAATGGAATATGGGCTGGATGAACGACTTCCTCAAATATGTGGGTATGGACCCCATATACAGGAAATACCACCAGAACCTGATCACCTTCTCCATCATGTACTCTTTCAGCGAAAACTATGTCCTGGCGCTGTCACACGATGAAGTGGTCCACGGCAAACATTCCATGCTCGACAAAATGCCCGGCGACTACCGGCAGAAGTTTGCCGGCTTGAGAGTGACCTATGGGTATACTTACGGCCATCCGGGGAAAAAGCTTTTATTTATGGGCAGCGAGTTCGGACAGTTCATTGAGTGGAATGACAGCAAAGGCCTTGACTGGCATCTGCTGGATTATGAAATGCATAAAAAAATGCAGACCTTCGTCCGCGATCTGAACACTTTATATACCAGTGAAAAAGCCCTGTACCAGATTGATTTCAGCCATACCGGTTTTGAATGGATAGACTGCAATGACAATGAGCACAGCGTTGTTTCTTTCATCCGCAGAGGAATGGACACGCATGATATGCTGATATTCGTATGCAATTTTACTCCCGCCGTAAATGACAACTATAGCATAGGAGCTCCTTTTGACCTGGATTATGAGCTTGTGCTGAACAGCAACAGCGAAAAATACGGCGGCTACGAACCCGACCGGGAAAACGTGATTTTCAGCGCCGAATCCCAGCCCATGCATGGAAGGCCCTGCAGCCTGCGGCTCACAATACCTCCCCTCAGCGTTATGATATTCAGGCCGCTGTTTAATCTTACGGATGAAAAGGGTGGGGATGACACCCCTTGATTTCTTAACGTTTCAATTAGCTCATCAATTTGATATAATCCCCCCAAGGCATTTTATGAAATATTCATTATCCTCCCGGGATTTTACGGCAATCCTGTAATACGTGCCGTCAAGCCCCACATAGTTACTGCACGGGCGGATCAATATGCCGTACCGCTCAAGCTCCCTGAGGATGGTTTCATGCTCTGTCCGGAACATGATGTAATTGGCTTTTGAATCAAAGACCTCCAGACCCAATGCCTTTAGCCCTCCTGTGAGGTATCTGCGGTTTTCCGCAATCAATTCCCTTGTCCTGCTTACATATTCCCTTTCCTTTAAAGCGGCGGCCCCGCATTTCTGAGCGACAACAGACACACTCCAGGGCTGTCCCGCATTATACAGGCGCTCTATAATACCCGCATTGGAGCAAAGCCCATAGCCCAGGCGTATTCCCGCCATTGCGAAAATCTTCGTGAAGGCCTTTAAAACTATGACATTATCAAAGTCTTTAAGCCGGTTTATTATGCTGTAATCTTCCGGTTCCTCAAGAAAATCCATAAAGCATTCGTCCACAACCAGCAGGACATTGACGGTCTTGCACCTCTCAGCCAGCTTCAGGACGGTTTCCCTGTCTGTCAGGACTCCCGTGGGATTGTTGGGATTGCACAAAAACATCAGGTCAATGGCTGGAGTTATCCTGTCAAATATGCTTTCATCCGGCTTAAAGCCGTTATCTTTTTGTAAATAATGATAAATGACCCTGCTGCCGGTGGTTTTCACCGCTTCCTCATATTCCGAAAAGGTAGGCGCCGTCAAAAGCGTATTTTCCGGTTTTACGGCCCCGGCGACCCTGTAGATTATATCCGCCGCTCCGTTGCCGCATATTATATAATCCTCCGGCACATTTTCATATACGGATATCTCTTTTTTCAATTCCCTGTACAGGGGATCGGGATAATTGCAGAAATCGTCGATTCCGCTGATGATGGCAGTTTTTACGCTATCCGGCAAACCCAGCGGATTTATGTTCGCCGAAAAATCTATCAACCGGTTGTTATCTCCTATATTCCTTTTACTGTATATGTCTCCCCCATGAACCAGTTTAACCATTAAATTCTCCTTCCGGCCTGCGGCTGCCGTTTAAAACATATCACACCGCCAAAATGATTATAAGCCTCAGCGCGCAAAGCAACACCGCCGCCAGAACCGCCGTGGAATACATCAGCCTGTTTACAGTGCGGATATCATCTATCCGCACGGCTCTGTTGCTGTCACCGATAGTTTTCTTCTTTACCAGCTTTCCGAAATAATATGCATCCCCGGCCAGTTGTACATTCAGGGCCCCTGCGCATACAGCCTCCGTTTTTGCGCTGTTGGGGCTGGAATGATTGCTCTTGTCCCTTTTATATATCCTGAACGCATTTTTGTAATCCAAGCCTGTGAAAAACCCGGCCGCAATCATTAAATAAGCCGATATCCTGGCCGGAATAAAATTCAGCACGTCATCCAGCCGTGCCGCAAATTTTCCAAAATAATAATATTTGTCATTCTTATATCCGATCATGGAATCCAAGGTGTTTACAGCCTTGTAGAAAAATCCCAGCGGCGCGCCGCCCACAGCCAGAAATATCAACGGCGCGATAACGCCGTCGGAGGTATTTTCAGCCACAGTCTCCACCGCCGCCCTGGTTATGCCTTCTTCGGTCAGGTTCTGGGTATCCCGCCCCACTATCCAGGATAAAAATTTCCTGGCATTGGTTATATCATTGTTTTTAAGCTGGTAATAAACCTTCATGCTCTCTGTTTTAAGACTTTTCGTCGCCAGTATCTGATAGCAGAATACGGATGAAACGGCTATCTCAAGGTATGTATTAACCCTTCCCACGGCATACAACACCAGAAACGGCACAAAGAACGAGACCGTTACAGTTATTACCGCAAGCACCGCTCCGGCTGTGAATTCACCTGAGTGGGATTTTGGAAAGATTTTTCTGGCAAGCCTCTCCCCGCCCGAGATAAACCGCCCTATCAATCTTATGGGATGTGGAAGCCAGTGGGGATCGCCGAATATCAAATCCAGTATGAAGCCTATGACAATTGCAATCAGTATTTTCATCAAACATTTCTCCAGTTATGCGCCGCGTCTCACGCATACGATATGAATTATTGGTTTGCACCCCGGGGAGAAGCCATGTACAGCAGGGCGTTCACTATGGCCGCCGCCACATTGCTGCCTCCCTTCCGGCCTCTGGCCACGATAAACGGTATATCCCTCTTCATAATCAGTTCCTTTGACTCAACCACATTTACAAAGCCCACGGGAACTCCGATAATCAATTCCGGTAATATCCGGCCTTCTTCTATCAGCCGGTCAAGTTCCATCAAAGCTGTAGGTGCGTTGCCCACCGCAATTATAAGTGGTTTTTCTATCAGAGCGGCCTTTCTCATGGACACGGCAGCCCTTGTGATCCCCTCTTCCGCCGCCTGTCCGGCCACATCCTCGTCCGACATAAAGCAGCGTACCTCACATCCCAGGCGGTTCAAGGCAGCCTTGTTAATTCCCGACATGGCCATCTGTGTGTCCGTAACGATACATACGCCTTTCTTCAGGAATGTTATGGCCCTGTTGCCCACATCCTCCGAAAAGCACAGATTATCCGCATATTCAAAATCGGCAGTGGTGTGGATGACCCTTTTTATCACAGGTTCATACTGCTTTTCAAATACTCTTCCCTCAAGCTCTCTTCCGATTATTTCAAAGCTTTTGGCTTCTATGTCCATAGGTTTCATTATTTCCATGTTGCCCCTCCGTGTTCCCAGGTTTTTTAAATACTGATTCCTTCCTCAAGGATCCTGTAAATATATTTCATATCAAGAGACTCCCTTAATACTTCGGCCAGCAGATCATACTGCCTTTCCTTGTACTCTCCCATATTGAATGAGGAATTTCCGGAATAGCTGAGCCCCTTTTCTCTCATCAGCGCCTCGGCAATTTCGAAGAGCACTTCATCGCTGTCGAAAATACCGTGGACATAACTGCCGTAAATATTCCCGCTGTATATCCCGTCAGGCTTTTCTACCCCTCCGTTTTCAGTCAATACGGATAAGCTGCCTGCGGTACCGGTTCCCTGATTCAAGCTATCTGGAAAAGCCGTCTGCCCCATATGAATCTCATAGCCCTCAAATTTTTTCCCGCTGAGTCCCCTGAATATCCCTCCGATCTGTGAGAATGTCCCTGAAACCCTGGTCCGGGTTTTTTCCCTTTCAAACACCGTATTGGCCTTTAGCAGACCCATACCTCTCATCTCTCCGCCGTGTTCCACACTGTACGGGTCGCTGAGAGTCTCGCACAGCATCTGGTACCCTCCGCATATTCCGAAAACCGGCTTGTTTTTCGCAGCATGCTTCTGAATGCAGGCTTCCAGGCCGTTTTCCCTCATCCACTTCAGATCTCCCATGGTATTCTTGCTCCCCGGGATAATTATGAGATCGGGATTTCCAAGCTCACCGACACCTGACACATACCTTACGCTTGCACATTCAATATGCTCCAGGGCATTGAAGTCCGTAAAATTTGAAATCCTCGGCGTACGGATCACCGCAATGTCAATAAGCCCCAGCGGCCCGGTTTTTGTAAATCTCTCCGTAAGGCTGTCCTCATCGTCGATATCCACCGACATATACGGAACAACACCTACCACGGGAACATGTATAAGGTCATAAAGCATATCAAGCCCGGGCCGGAGTATCTCCACATCTCCTCTGAACTTGTTGATTATAGTTCCCTTCACATATTTCTTTTCTTCTTCCTCAAGCAGCATAACCGTCCCGTACAGGGAGGCAAAAACACCGCCCCTGTCTATATCTCCGGCTATGAGCACCGGAGCCTTTGCCATCCGTGCCATTCCCATGTTGACGATGTCATTCTGCTTTAAATTGATTTCCGCCGGGCTCCCCGCTCCTTCGATGACTATGATATCGTTTTCTCTCGAAAGGCTTTCATATGCCTTCATTATTTCCGGCACCAGCTGGTGCTTGTATGCAAAATATTCCGCTGCGGTCATGTTCCCAATAGGCTGTCCCTGGACAATGACCTGTGAACCCTTGTCACTTGTGGGCTTCAGCAAAATCGGATTCATCCGCACATCGGGGTCCTTTTTTGCAGCTTCAGCCTGTACTACCTGGGCCCGGCCCATTTCCATGCCATCTGCCGTAATATATGAATTCAGAGCCATATTCTGGGATTTAAAGGGCGCCACCCTGTAGCCGTCCTGTTGAAATATGCGGCAAAGGCCGGCTGCCAGCAGGCTCTTTCCTGCGTTGGACATTGTTCCCTGGATCATGATGGATTTTGCCATAGATATCATAGCCTTTCTGGCTCACATAAATTAATTATAGATTAATAATATTTCACGGCTTACCTGAGCCGGATAAACCGCGGCTGCAATCTGTATATTACTGAAATCGGTATTCACTGCATTTTTGCACAAATCTCTCCGCGAACCCCATATTGCCATAGAAATGTATATGGGGATATCCTGCCGCCAGGGTCTCTCCCGCAAAAATGCAATCCCATTTCCTGCTTCCGATTGGCTTCCGCGCCTCAAAGCCGCTGCCATTGCTGTCACTGTCGCTGTAGTGGAACTCGTGGGCGTTGATACTTTCACCCCTGGCGCATAACAGATTATCCTCCTTTGCGGTCAAGGTGGCGTATCCAAATCTGGACAGCCTGTCCTGCATGGCGCTGTGCCCTTCCAGAACACCCGCCATTGGATATGTATTTCCGGTCATGTCGGAAATCGACTGCTGCAAATACATAAAGCCTCCGCATTCGGCATATGTGGGCAGGCCTTTTGCTATAGCGCCTTTTATACTTTTCAGCATGCCCGAGTTCTTGCTCAACTCTTCCGCATACAATTCCGGGTAGCCTCCGCCCAGAACAAGTCCGTCTATGTTTTCAGGCAGCTTTTTGTCCTCCAGGGGTGAAAAATATGTCAACCGGGCCCCCAGCTGTTCCAGCAGCCCGAGACTGTCTTCGTAGTAAAAGCAGAAAGCCTTGTCCCTTGCCACAGCTATGGTGCAGCTATGCTTTTTCTCAATGCTGACAGGATTGTATTCCATAGGCAGGGCTGTTCCCGCCAATTCCAGCAGCCCGTCAATATCTATGTACTCTTCCGCATTCAGGGCCAATAAACTGAGCTTTTCCTGCAACTTATCTATTTCACCGGCGGTAATCAGCCCCAAGTGCCTGCTTTCAATCACTGCCTCAGGCATCTTGGGCAGATACCCGTATACCCTGATCCCGGTTTTTTCCTCTATAACCGCCTTGTACATTTGATAGAGAGCGGGGGATACCGAGTTTATAACAACTCCCTTAATATTGCTGCCCGGCATGAAGTCCAGATACCCTTTGACCGCAGCCGCGATGGACAGGGCCATACCCTTTGGGTCCACCACCAGCACCACAGGCGTTCCGGTAAGGCGGCTTATGGCATAGGAAGAATGGCTTCCGTTATTTCCAAGTCCGTCATAAAAACCCATGACGCCCTCCATTACGGATATCTGAGCATTTTCGGAATTTTTGGCCAGAAGATATTTTACATTCTCTTCCCCGCACAGGAATGTATCAAGGTTCCGGGATCTGGCTCCTATGATTTCAGTGTGAAACATAGGGTCGATATAATCGGGCCCGCACTTGAATGCGGCGGTTTTCAATCCCCTGTTGATCAATGCCTTCAATATTCCGCAGGTGACTGTGGTTTTGCCGCAGCCGCTTCCCGTTCCCGCTATCATAATTCTGGCAAAATTCCCAATCATGCTTACCTCCAATTCATTTAAAGCACCGGCAACATAAAAATCAAATCCGAATCCAGGATTCTAACCCGAGAGTACTATTCTTCTCTCATGAATTCCTGTACTTCAGAGGTTTTATTCCATACTTCTGAACTCCTATACTTCTGCCTCACTACTCTTCTATTTTGCCTGTTCCCCGTTGTCCGCTGACGATATACACCGGATTATTTGCATTCATCATATGATACCTGCCGGCCTTTTTCGCCACTGCCGAATTTATGCAGACAATATCAGTATCCAGCCCGTTTTCTTCAAAGGAGGCGACCGCTTCATTCAGGCTCTCTATGGTGATGGCGTTGGCCGCAATATGTACCTGCGGATTCATCTCCAGAAGCCGGCCCACGATCTCGCCCATATTGCCGCTGCTCCCTCCTATGAACGCCTTATCCGGCCTTGGTAGGCCTTCCAGCGCATTGGGGGCGGTCCCTGAAACAACAGTTACATTGTAAGCTCCCAGCTTCTCACGGTTTTTCCTTATAAGCTCTATGGCCTCTTCTTTTCTTTCTATGGCATAGACACAACCCTCAAAGGCTTTTCTTGCCATCTCTATTGCAACGGACCCCGTCCCCGCGCCTATGTCATAAACCGTGTCGGAGGGCATTATTGCCAGCTTTGAAAGCGTAACCGCACGAATTTCTTCCTTTGTCATGGGAACCTCACCGCGTTCAAAATCCCTATCGCGCAAAGGCAGATACGGATTGGCGCAGCCCGGGTTCTCCAGAAGCAGCACTGCCAGGTCGTCGAAAATATATTGCGAAAGTTCCCTTACAGTCCCTCTCACAATACGTTCATCCGGCATGGACAGCTTTTCTCCCACGGTTGCCTTTATCTCCGGCAAGCCGCTCTCTGCAAGCTCTCTGCATATTGTATGGGCCTTGCTGGTCCCGCCTGTGAGTGCGAAGACAACCGGATTGTAGGCTACAGCCCCTAAAATATTATTTTCACGCCCATGGAGGCTCACGATCTTAATATTTTCATAGCCGGTTCCGGTTCTGGCGCAGAAGTATTGCAAGCTGCTGATGCCACAGACAATTTCAATGTCCATTGCGCCTTCCAGTTTTTGTGCCAGACGGCCGGTTATGCTAAAAAAACCCGTATCGCCGGAAACCAGAAGTCCTATATTCAGACCCTTAGCTGCCAGGATTTTTCCGGCAATTTCCGAAACGGCGTATTCTTTTATATCTTCCCGGACACCGGCAAGCAATGCCGAAAGCCGGCCCGAAGTGCTTAAAACTACGTCACAGCTTTTAATCAGCTTCAGCGCCCTCTGTGTCAGAAAATCCTCTGCCCCTGTGCCTGCCCCGATTATATACAGCTTCTTCATAAAACCTCTCTAATACGGTCCACCAAAATGTTCGCAAGCCTTGGATCAGGCCCCAAGGTGTTGCCCATAGTAACCTTTACGCCCGGATGCCCTTTCAGGTATTCCTCGATTTCGCCGGGCACATCTTCATTTATATGAATCCCTGCAAACAGAAAGTAAGGTACGACCACAATCTCGTCGGCGCCTTTTTCAATCAGCTTGTCCAACCCTTTTTCAAGATTGACGTCACAAAATTCCATATAAGCGGTCTCAATTAAAACGCCCGGCAGCTGTGCCTTTGTCATGGTTGAGACTTCTTTCAATGTTTCCATTGTCTTTCTTTCCCGGCTTCCGTGAGCCAGTATCAATATAGCTTTCATGTATGTCGTACCTCCTGCTTTTATCTTTTTTAATAGTAATCGGAATGCAGAATTCAGGATTCAGAATGATAAAGGCTCGCTTCCGCCGCCTTCAGCGTGGCGTCAATATCCGCTTGTGTATGTGCGGCATTTACAAACATGGCCTCGAACTGGGAAGGCGCCAGGTAAATGCCCTTGTCCAGCATACTGTTGAAATACCTGGCATAAGCGGCTGTGTCGCTCTTTTTGGCCTCTTCGTAATTTGTAACGGCATCCTGCGTAAAAAACGGGCAGAGCAGAGAGCCGATCCTGTTCAGCGTGACAGGAGCATTATATTTCCATGCCAGCTGCTCCAGACCGCCGCCCAGAATTTCAGCCTTTTTGCCCATATCCTCATATATTTCGGGACTGCCGTTCAATATTTCCAGCTGGGCCAGTCCCGCCGCCATTGCCACAGGATTTCCCGAAAGGGTTCCAGCCTGGTAGACTCCTCCAAGGGGAGCCACGCATTTCATTATCTCCTTGCGGGCGGCATAAGCTCCCACCGGCATGCCTCCGCCGATAATTTTTCCGAAGGTCACTATGTCCGCATCCACGCCAAAGTACTCCTGAGCTCCGCCTTTTGCAAGCCGGAAACCTGTGATGACCTCGTCGAAGATGAGCAGGGCCGAATGCTTCCGGCACAGCTCCGCCAATTCCTTCAGGAAGCCGGCTTCAGGTGGGATCACTCCCATATTTGCGGCCACCGGTTCTATAATCACGGCGGCGATCTGGCTTTTATTTTCATCAAACAGCTTTTCGACGCTGGAAATATCATTGTATATTGCGGTCAGCGTATCCCCGGCCACACCTCCTGGAACTCCCAGGCTGTCCGGAACTCCCGCCGTGAGCACGCCGGAACCGGCTTTTACCAGCATACTGTCGCTGTGCCCGTGATAGCAGCCCTCAAACTTGATTAGCTTATCCCTCTTTGTAAACCCTCTCGCAAGGCGGAGAGCACTCATTACCGCCTCAGTCCCGCTGTTTACCATTCTGACCATCTCTATACCGGGCACCATGCCAACTATCAATTCGGCTATCTGCACCTCAGCCTCCACAGGGGCCCCAAAGCTTAAGCCGTTGTACAAGACACCTTCAACCCTTTTCAGAATCAGCTCATTGCTGTGGCCCAGGATCATGGGACCCCATGAACCCACGTAGTCTATATATTCATTTCCATCGGCATCATAGATTTTTGAGCCCTTTGCACGGCTTATAAACAGAGGATTTGAGTTGACGGCCCGAAATGCCCTGACAGGGCTGTTGACTCCGCCCGGAAGAACCTTTTTGGCTCTTTCAAACAATTCCGCACTGGTGGTCATCCTATATCACCCCTCTTTATGGCCGCGGCTATTTCGCCGGCATAATAGGTGATGAGTATGTCCGCGCCCGCCCTGAAAATACTCACGGCGCTTTCACACATCACACCGTATTCGTCTACGAGCCCCTGAGCCGCTGCGGCCTTTATCATGGCATATTCCCCGCTGACACTGTAGGCGGCCAGTGGGAGTTGTGTTATCTCCCTGACTTCCCTTATTATGTCCAGGTATGAAAGAGCCGGCTTTACCATCAGTATGTCCGCCCCTTCATCTATATCAAGAAGAGCTTCCTTCAGCGCCTCTCTTCTGTTGTGATAGTCCATCTGGTAGCCTTTGCGGTTGCCGAAGGACGGAGCTGAGCCTGCCGCCTCACGGAAAGGCCCGTAAAAGGAGGACGCGTATTTTACGGCATATGACATTATTGGAATGTCTGCAAGACCGTTCTGATCCAGAGCCTTGCGCAGAGCTTCAATGCGGCCGTCCATCATATCAGAGGGGGCTACCATGTCGGCTCCGGCCTGTACATGGGACAGGGCTATCTTTGCCAGATATGGCAGGGTCCTGTCATTGTCCACCTTCTCATGGTCCAGAATGCCGC
>JAEWSZ010000137.1 GCA_023397905.1 Bacillota bacterium
CTCCGGGATCCTTCCACATTCCGTGGGTGCCATTTGCACAATATACCGCCGGATGTGTGTTGTCGATTTTTGATATGTCTCCCCAATCGCTGTAGTTGGTGAAGGAGTGGGCCGGGATTGCCACCGATACCGGTTTTACATAGGTTACGCCGTTTTCGGTGAATTTTGCAAGCCTGACGGTTATATGTTCCCAGTCGCCTACGTGACAGCCGAAGGTTGAACCGATAACTACTTTACCTGTATCATACGGGAAAAAAGCCCAGTATGACAGATCAATATTGCCATAATCTTTTTCGGTCCAGAAGGAATATATTTTTGCGTCCGCCTGATCTCCGGCGAAATATGGAAGTTTTGCTGATGGGGAATTAAGAGGCTGTGTGGTTTTCAACATATATTTCGCGATATCTTCAGTCTTTGACATACTCAAATAGCGCTCCATATTCTGCAAGGCAAATTCCACAGTCGAGGCTCCGGCGGTTT
Source organism: Bacillota bacterium (assembly GCA_023397905.1). Lineage (GTDB taxonomy): Bacteria > Bacillota > Clostridia > Acetivibrionales > DSM-1351 > Ruminiclostridium. The sequence goes on from JAEWSZ010000137.1 coordinate 481, forward strand.
CACCGGCGCTCATCCATATCCTGGGCGCAAAGGTCTGAAGCAGGGCGGCCTTTTTGGAATCATCGTCCGGATTTATTTGGATACAGGTCTGGTCAACCGCCGGGACGGTTTCGACCTTGAGGCTGGAAGTTTTGTCATTGAAGTCGGCGACATAACCTCTGTCGGCTGTGATAACTCTCGTTGCGCCGCCGAAATTCGCATTTTCATAAAGAGTGACCTTGTAGCCTGGAGTAACGCGGATCGAGGATAACTTATCGTTTCCGATCCCGCCGGAAGCTGTAAGGTCGGCCCAGTCATAATCGCCGGCCCCGAATTCCTGAGAGCCGCCGCCGAAATTTGCATCGGAGTATACCGTTACAGGCGCATGTGAATCCGCCAATTCAACCTTAAAGCTTGATACGCAGTCGTCAAAGTCGGTCATCCACATGTTGCTTGCCGTATATACCTTTGAAGCTCCTGAAAAATTTGAGTCCTTGTATAAAATAACCTTGTAGCCTGGTGAAACACGGATGGACGAAGCCATGTCATTCCCAACCCCGCCGGCTGCGTTAAATTCCGAGATATCGTGATCACCGGGTCCGAAATCCTGTCCTATGCAGAAACCCGGGTCAGCATATAGGGTGCATGGGGCGGCGGTTTCGACTCTCAAACTGGAGGCCATATTGTCAAAGTCGCCTAAACTGCCGCTGCTTTCCGTTATGCTTTTTTCAGATCCGTTAAAGCCTTTGTTTTCATAAAGCAGGACCTTATAGCCGGGAGAGACCTTGATGGAAGAAATCTCATCATTTCCGATGCCAAAGGCAGTCAAATCGGATATATCATAATTCCCGGCACTGAGTTCCTTTGAATTGCCTCCGAAATCGGTGCCGCTATAGATTGTTGCGGGTGGATCCACTTTTTCGACTTTAAGGCTCGAAACACAATCGTCGAAATGGATCATCCATGGGTCGCTCGTCGTATATACCCTGGTAGCTCCCGAAAATCCGCCGTCTTTAAATAAAGTTACCTTGTAACCGGGAGAGACCCTGAGGCAGGATGCCTTATCATTCCCGATCCCGCCCGGAGCGGTAAGCTCCGAAGCATCATGATTGCCGAGCCCGAAATCCTGTCCGTTGACAAAATCCGGATCGGCATATAAAGTACACGGTGCGGTAGATTCCGCAAAGGCATTACCATTTCCGGCAGCCTGACTGCTTGCAATCAGCAGAAAGCAGAGTACGGCTGCAGCAACAGATTTGAATATTTTCATGTTTTCAACCTTCCTTTCAACCTTTTCCAATGAACCGTTTGCTGAGCATGTTCATAAACGACCCGCAATTGAGTTTCTCAATTGGGTCGATCAGTTCACGCAGGAAGTTGATAGCGTTCTTATTAAACCGGTTTAACAGAGGTGCAAACATCCTCCACCTTTTTATATTATCAGCAGACTATTAAAAGGTAATTATATACAAGTTAAATCTTGGTTAGACATGCGAAGCCTACCTGTGACATCGAACATGTCAGCCGCGCAGTGATGAGGGTATAGAAACAAAGAGACAAGCCCAGAATAAGTGGGCTTGTCTCCTTGTGAGTTAAGATAACGATCACAGTTTCCTTTTTTGTCTATATCATTTTAATCATCAATGAGTTCACCGTCTTTCCAATTGCCTTCCTCTATTGTTCCGTCCTCATGCGTATAAATACCGTAGCCATTTCTTTTTCCATCGGAAAAGTTACCTTCATACCAGTCTCCATCTGTCCATGTGTATTTCCCTTTTCCATTTGCTTTTCCGGCTTCCCAATTGCCGTCCATCACATCTCCGTCTAAGAATGTGTATACTCCGTATCCGTTAAAATTACTATCTGAAAATTCTCCCGTATACTGCTCTCCGTCATAGAAGGTATACACTCCTTTTCCCTCCAGCAGGCCATTCTCCCAATTGACTTCACCTGCATAAATATCCCCGTCGAAGTATATGATTGCCTTTCCGGATTTATTTATAGTGTATAAATTTCCGTAAATAGTTACATCCGCTGTTCCGTTATAGAAACTATCCGCCGAATCAAAAACAGGCTGAATCACCATCTTGCCTTTCCTGTCGACATATCCCCATTTGTCTCCCACCTTTACCGCCGCCATGCCTTCCGAGAATCCCCCGCAGTCATCATATTTATACTGGATAATCAGTTTTCCTGACGGGTCTGTGTATCCCCATTTAGTTCCGTCGTATTCCATTACGGGCGCAAGTGCTCCTGAAAATACGCCAACTCCGCTGTAGTTTACATTGATAGCCGTCTTTCCGTTCTTATCTATGTACCCTGCATAATCGCCTTTAGTAACCGGTGCAATACCTCCTGAAAAATTGTGGGCCCATTCATATGCGGGTTTTACGACATACTCTCCTTTTAAATTGATAAATCCATACTGCAGGTCGCCCTGGTCATTGATTACAGCGACAGCCGCCAGCCCTTCACTGAAATCAAGGGCGACATCAAATACGGGCTTTATGACGACTTTACCGGTACTGTCCTTGTATCCGTATTTTTCGTCCTGCTCGTAGGGCACCGGATAGTTCAAGGCTGATTTGCCGCCATTGAGCAGGTTCGAGATTTCTTCCAGTATGTAATCCTCAGACTTTGTGTCGGTTACTGTTTTCGGATCGGTAAACATTATCAATCCATTATAGTAAACAAAATTTTTGCCCACAGCCGCTGCCAAATCCTTTGCGGGCATAAACAGCACCTGGCTCTTGGTCTCCGCATTTGCCGATATTTTTGTCTGCTTGTTGTTTACGGTCAGCACATTGCTGCCCGATTTGGCGATTATGGTTTTTCCTGAATAAGTGATACTGTAAGTTCCCTTTTTACTGTCATACACCATTTTACCCCCTGTTGCGGAGGTGACATAGTCCACCGGAACATAGGGCATGTCGTTCTTTATATAAGGTACGACGGCTGTGCTCACCGAAGACCAGATTTTTCCTTTTAGCACCTTTGTACTGCCCGCATACATTGCCACCTGGTTATCAAGCTTCTTAAACGCCTCGGGAGAGACAACAGCGAAATTGATTGTTTTAATCTTATTACTGGGATTCATGACCTGTAACGAAGAATTGCCGTTTACCAGCCCGGTGACATTCAAGTAGAAAACATCGTATTTATCCTTGAGGACGGCAGCATACGCCCTGTCACTCTGTCCCACAACCTCAAAGGGAGGACCCACTTCGGCAAATCCGCCATAAAAGTATATCTTCTGGTTCTTACCGTTCTCGACTATAAAATTATCCTGGCTTGTAACTATGTCACCTTTCTCTTCATATAAAGCGACATAATTCAATATTATATTTACAGCGTCCTGTCTCATATCCTTTTTAAGATTGCTGTTCTGAAGCAGGGGTTTAAAATAATTCCATATACTGTCATCGCCATTCTGAGATTCAACAACCGCCCTTATTATAGATACCGTAAAGCTATTGTTTGACTTCTTTTCGGCCAGTTTCAAAAAGCTCAGGGCGGACTTTGTCTCCGTATAATTATCCATTGCCATCAGATACCCTATACAAAACAACTGATCTCCGCTCAACGAATCGGTTTTCAGCTTGGAAACCGGCACCTTGTATATTGTTTTTGAATAGGCGTCTGCATTTGCTTTCCCGTCAGAACTCCAGGATAGCGCGTTAATAACCGCCGCTTTCACATCTATGGGATTTTTTGCATTTGATAAATATGAAGAAATATTGGCATTTATTTTTCCATGCTGTTGGCTTGCCTCTTTTACAATAGCCACATCCATATATGCTCTGCTGATATCACTTTCTGTTATGGGGGAATCGGCAAAAGCAGGAACAGAAAAAATAAACAGAGTTAAAAACAAAATTGCGGTAGCTAATAATTTTTTCATTTTGACCTCCATATAATCGGATTAAATGCTTCTGATAATATTGCTATCACAAAGTTACCATAATAAGGATACTGAGTCAAATAAAAACTGGTATGATAATTATTTATAAAAATACAACCCCTACCGGTAAAATTCCGGTAAGGGCTGAAAGTAAAAACACTTTTCAATTTAATAAATCATTATACGTCAATTTCAACTATTCTTCACTTTTTACAACGTCGCTTGCAGTTCCGGCCGGATTCAGTTCTTTTGCCAAAGCCGGATTCTTTTTAAGCAGGTCCAGTACATTCATACCTGTCAGCGCTTCCACGGTATCAGGCAGCTGTGAGATAATATCTGTCACATATCCTGTAACCTTTGCTGCTCCTTTGCCCTCTCCGCCGCCATTGTCCACAATGACAATTTTCTCCGTCTTTGCCAGAGGACTTGCTATGGCCTGTGCAATATCAGGCAGCTTCTCTATAATCATCTGGGTAACGGCCGCGTCATTATACAGCTTGAAAGCTTCGGCTTTCTTTGACATAGCTGCGGCCTCGGCTTCACCCTTTGCCTTTATGATTTCAACTTCGGCCATACCTTCCGCCCTCTTGGCCTTGGCCTTTGCCTCACCTTCCATCTCAATGGCACGGGCTCTGGCTTCCGCAGCCGCAACTTCCCTGTACCTGCTTGCATCCGCTACCTTGGTAGCCTGATAGTTTTCTGCATCGGCCTGCTTTTTAACAGTAGCTTCAAGTTCCTTTTCCCGTCTGAGTGCTTCCTGCTCCGCCAGCTCGATTTCCTTCTGCTTTTTGACGATCTCGACCTGCATTGCGGTTTCGGCTACTTCCTTCTTCACAATATTCGATTTGATATCATAAGCCAGGTCGGCGTCAGCCTTTGCGGTCTGCTGATCCTTATTGTAGGACTGTACCTTCAGCTCCTTGTCCCTGTTGGCTTCGGCTATCTGAGTTTCAGCCTGGATTCTTGCAGCCTCACCCTCTTTGTTGGCTTCGGCAGTCTTGATTTTGGTTTCCTTTGTGGCATTTGCTTCGGCTATCTGGGCGTCTCTCTTAACCTCTGCAATCCTTGGTTTTCCAAGCGCCTCCAGATATCCGTTCTTGTCAGATATGTCCTTAATAGTCAATACCTTTAACTCAAGGCCCAGGTTTTGCAGCTCGGTTGCCGCAACGCCCTGAACGTGCGAAGCAAAAGTTTCACGGTCTTTGTATATTTCCTCAACAGTCATCCTGGAAACTATTTCACGGAGCTTACCTTCAAGAACCTGCTGAGTGGTCTTTGCAATGACCCCGAGCATGTAATCCAGCCCTTTTGAGGTATTAAACTGCTCTGCTGCCGACAGGATGGATTCCTTGTCGGATTTGACCTTCACAACCGCAACACCGTCAGCGACTATACCAACACCCTGCGAGGTAAGTGCCCCGTCAATTCTTATATCAATCTGCATATTTTCCAGCGAGATTATATCAGTTCTTTCCAGCATTGGAACAACGATTCCGCCGCCTCCGGTAATCACCCTTCTTCCCCTGAAACCGGTAACTACCAGCGCTTTATCCTGAGGTATCTTCTTGTACATTGAAAACAAGCTGAAAATCAGGATAAACAGCACCACCACAATCAATATGGGGATCAAATATACCGAAAAATCCATTTTAACACTCCTTTTTGATTTTTTATATTCAGCTCTTGCTGCCAGTTCCCAAGAACCCGGGTATTTTCCCGGACTCATTCATGGAAGTACAAATGCGATCCCAGGGCCCTTATGCAAAAGATGTAATACCGTAATGCCGATGATACAATTTTAATTTAATATTTCCGATAATTCACTTACAATGAACGTATTGTTCTCTATTTTGCATATAACCACCTTTTTACCCTGTTTTACGGCCTTTTCATCAATATGCTTTGCGGGGGCGGTATACATTATTGAATTAACGGTGTATTTAATGGTTCCAAAACCATTCTCAAGTATATCGGTGGTTACCTCCGCAGACACTCCCACAAGCTTTTCCCGTGAGACATCCGACGTATTTTCACTTCTGTATATGGGTTTCGCCACAAAATTATACAGAACGGAGGCTACTATGACACCTGAGACCAGCGCCACAATGAAAACAATAACCGGAAGCCAGTTGAAAAACTTGACGCCCAATATCCCGAGACCTCCGAAAACAGTCAGGAAAGATACCGCCACCAGAGGGTTTATAAGTATTGCAAACCATGAAAGTATGCTGTGTCCTCCACCGCCGTCTGCCGAATGGGCGTGTTCCGCATGCAGGTCTCCGCCGGCATCCCCATGTCCTCCGTGGAAATTGCCCCCAGTATGACCTATATGGCCTGCATCCGCATGAATATGTCCAAGCTCCACGTGCCCGTGGTCACCCAGATGCGTATCCCCACCGCCGCCAAAATCCCCATTGGAATGCAGAGCGCCCGAGAACCCGCTTATTATAAGTGAAACAAAGGTATATAAAACGCCTACCAGGAATATTACGATATAAAAATAAAGCATTGTATGCCCCCCTTCCACAGCATGTTTTTCCTGAATCTTACATGATTTATTATAGCTGAAATTCCGGCATTTCTCAAATGAGATTGGCACCCTGTTTATCCTAAAAACATCTGCTTTTATTCATTTAGGTCTGTTTTGTGATTGAGCTTGTTCAAAGCTTTATTTATATATAGCTATTTTGAGTTTACATCAACTATTCTTGCGGATATATACTTCAAGACTCCTGAAGATCAGGAAAAGCAGTTCACAAATTATTTTCCAGGCGGCCGCAGATATAAGAGTTAAAAAAACAGAAATAAAAAGCAGGTATAACAATGAGATTACACCATAATAAATATTACCATTACCCGCAAGCCTGCCGGAGAAAACAGCATAGAAGTTGAGAATTGCAATCGGTATCAAGCCCAGGATAAAAACTGCGGAAAATATCTCATGAACAGATACATTGCCAAATTTCATCGAGAAAAATTTTCTGAGCATACGACCTCCAATAGATCATCTTTAGTTTATTTTAACTTATTTTCTGCCTTGTTTCAAATTAAAATATTTTTTCATTATTGAACTTTTTTCGTATTTTTAAATATAACCGTTGCCGCCAGCAGGCCGAGCACGACTATTCCGGCAGCCGCCATGGCAATAGGGAATATCCGGCTGTCCCGGTCTTCCTTCCGTGCTTTTTCCAGCTCGCTCCGCACTGCGGTTGTCGCGCTTGCAGCAGGCACTTGTTCCACCTGGGAACCCTGCTCTTCGCCAGCGGCCGGTAAAGCTGCCGGCTGTCCATCCGGAACCAGAAACTTCATTTCCTTCTGTTGCGTATCTCCCAGCCAATCCTTCAGGATGTATCTGATATTGTATTCAATACCCGGTATGAATTCAAAAGAATATCCGGAGTAATGCTCATTGAGATCTATTATTTCTTTTCCGTTTTCAACATGGCTGACATTCACATTTATAATGGCAATTTCTTTAAATTTAATGTCATTGCTTATAAGATAGCCCGAATTGTCCTTTTCGACTTTTATATCTCCCAGCACCGGCTTAAGCCCTGATAACTTTTCATCAGGCAGGAAATTGCCTGCATACAGCGCCAGCAAGTAATTATTTTCATTTATAGCCCTGTTATATAATTGCAGCAGCTCACCGGGTTTCTCCCCGCCGGAAAGCGATTTTACAGTTGCAAAATCCTCTACCTTCTCGTGTATCCTTGCCACTTCCTCGTTTTCTATGTAACCAGTTTTCAGATACTCATCGCTGTATTTCAAGCTATTGTACATTAAAGAGAGGTCGTATTCGGGTTCAAAATCCCTCCGCTCCCATACAAGAGCATTTCCTTGGTACTTAAAGCCTCCCGGCTGCAACGCCTCAATCTGATAAGGCTTGATTTTCCCAAGTTTGAAAGTAACCTTCGTGGAACCTATATTCCCCTTCCACAATATCCCCGTTTTTATAATATATCCTGTATATACATTTCCCATTGAGTCATGAGACGGGACAAACTGATATGTGTTTCGGACAGTCAGCTTTTCGCCGGCATTGAAATGGACGTTAAATGTGAACCATTCGCTGTAATGAAGATTATCCGAAGCTCCCGGATTTACATTTTCGGTATTCTTTTCATGGGTTACCTTCAGCTGCTTCCCTTTCACAAATGTTCTGAAGTTTTTTATTTCAAGGTTTGCAGGATCGGTCAGCCCTTCATAATTATTCTGCAGTTTCCCCGGAAAGCCCATCAGTACATCTTTATCTCCGCCTGTATTGCTGAATACGAAAATACACTCAACGCTGTTTTTTTCCAGATCAACAGTTATGTCTTCCGACTCCATTGCCACATCATTTTCCCTCATGGGAAAAACTCCGTCGGGGGTCCTCCCCATACTTCCGTCGTTGGCATTTACAGCCGAAGGAATAATTACACTCATAAGGATAATCAGCACCGCTGCCGGGATAAACCTTTTATTAATCCTGCGCATAAATAATAACCTCCTGATTATTACCTTGAAAAAAAGAGATGTATGCATTTATTCAGACGTATGTATTTAATAATATGTTCCATATATTTACATGTTATCAAAACATAGATAAAAGATTTTTAACTCTTTTCTGGATTGCAGGCCCTGCCCCCATCAAAAGTTCTTCAGGTGGATTAAGTTCAACATCAGCTATCAGAATCCTTGCTTGAGGATTTTCCGACTTTACAAAAGCGAACTCATATTTATCAATTTTTATCTTCACGGTTCTGTCTTACCTTCATTTATAAATCTATTCCTTTCATCGCAGCTACCTTTTTAGCAGATATACCATAATTATTTTCCATTTCTTTATTTGCACCATACTCTAATAAAAACTTAATCATTTTGTCATCACCATCATAATCGCTTACAGCTACCATTAATGGGGTCTTCCCATATTTATCCTGAATATCAATAATTGCTCCTTTATCAATTAGCAAAGCAACTATCTCAATTGATTTAACCTGAGCCGCGCAATGTAAATAAGAATAGCCATTTTTATCTTGAAAATTCACATCAATAGTTGACTCTAATAGCTGTTTCACCTCCTCAAATTCTTTATCTATAATCTTGTAGAATATTGTATCTCGCCCAACCCCGTCTAATTTTTTCATTCTTATTTCCTCTTCTTTTATTTGCTCTTTTTCAGTTCTTCCAGCTTTACCTGTGAAATTTTTCTCTGTCTTGATCAAATAACCATTAATCAAAATTTATTATTAATTCGACCCATTTTCTTAATATTTAATAACTTTTCTACATTATGAATTATTTATTGGCTCCCTTAATAGAATTTTAAACCAGCTCAGTCTCAGTTAAGAACCAATACCAGTCATCTTCTCCCCATAATTCCTTATATTTTTCTCCTATGACATAATGATTTATAAAACTATTAAAATGACCATAGCTTTTAAACTCTTGACCTGTCCAAGGTTCTCCTTGTAATATTCTAACAGTACAATCATTAATATTTAAAAATATCGGATAAGTATGACTTTTACCTATACATCTCCAATTGGACGAATCCTCTGGAATATCCGACAAATAATATTGAAATCTATCTAATTCTTCATAGCCGATAATAAGAATACTTCCACAAGAAAGATAACTGTATCTGTTCAGTAACTCATAGTAATCTTTTAGTGGGTCGTCAGCCTTGTAGAAATGTGGTATTTTTTTCAATTTAATTTCTCCAAAGACTATATTACTTGTTTCTTTCTCTAAATGGCTTCTTATTATCTCTATTTTTTCTAAAATATTCTCTGACATAGGCCTCTCCCTTTGCCTTAATTTTACATTTCAATTCAATAACTTGTCAATATCCTTATACTCACGTATATTCCTCCCTTTCTCACTTGCCGTCATAACCACATTTTATAATTATTATTTAACATGTCCGTCACCTTGTAACAGCCAGAGTGGATAAGTTAAAGGGAATGGCAGCAGGTTTAATAGTCAAATTCAAGATAGGCAGTTAAGCACACAAATATGGGTGGAAAAGCAGAGGTTACACCGTTGCAATTAAAAATGTGGTTATAAAGCTTCTGCATATATACCGAAGCTATGGCAAAACAAAAGGGCAGGCTGTTACACCTACCCTCAAATAAAATTAATAATAAACTATTCAACATCTACTGAAATGAATTCAGGATTTTCACTTGGGAAATCTTCCGGGAAAGCATCACTTACCAGTTTCTTTGAAACAATTTGCAATAAAAACTCTGTCATGGTCATTGAATATTCATGATATTCTGATGACCTAGTCTCATATATTACAACAGTCCAGGTTTCCGGTGCTCCGTTTGTCAGCCAATATAGCTCATCGCCATTGTCCGTGTATCCCCAGGGAAGTATTCCTCCTGTTTCAGGGTATACATTATGCTTAAAGTACTGCGGAAATTGTTGCTTAGATTCTAAATAGGCATCTCTAATAACCTTTGAACGCCCTAAGTAATTAACATTTTCATCATTGACAAAGGGGGTTAAAATCCATAAAAAATTATCAATTCCACCTGTCCCATAAGTACTGATAAAATCCTTGTAATCCTTAGGTAATGGTGATCCTAAAACATTTTCCAACTCAGCCCACCCTTTACTGTCGCCAGTCTTTAATGGATTGGTCGGAGGTGTCAAAACACTTTTCAAACTCTCCAATGACATATTTCACTCCTTCATTTTCTTATTCAAAACTGATATATCCATATTAAAACAGCCTGTACCTTAGCAGGGAGGTAACTCCAGTTGGAATCAAATTCGTTCCCTGGTATACAGGAACTGCTTAACAACTTGGCCGCCTTCTGATTTCTGTTTTCCGGATCCTGAATTCCGCCCTATGGCAAATTAAACGCCTTTTCAATGTCCGATATCTTTTTCTCATCGATTATTACCACTTCTCCTAAAATTTTTGTGGCTATTAACGCTTTTGCGCTGTATTCGGCCACTTCAAGCCTGTCAAAGGCGTTCAGCAGAGAACTGCCCGTAACTATTATACAGTCGTTTTCCACCAGTGCGATGGGATTGCTCTCAACAAACAAATCCGCTGCCATGGCAGGCTGCATAAAGCTTGAACCAAAGGGTATTTTTTGTATATTTCTCAATAATATATAGCTTTCGGGTATGGTCCTGGAATCAAATGGCTGGTCGGTTACCGCAAACGCCATTATATTGGGCGGATGGGCGATGATTATTGAATTTATATGAGGATGCTTTTCATAAATATATTTATGCAGCATGGCAGAACGGCTGGGCATTTTCCCGGCTTCCCGCCTTCCATCTTCTATCCGTACAATTTCACTGACATCCAGATACTTTCTGTCAATCATATATGGGGTTATTAAAAATGATTTATCATCCAGCCGGGTGGAGAAGGTCCCCTGTGTGCTGGTAAAAAGCTGCTGGTCATAAGAACGGTGTATAAGCTCGCACATTTCCTTGCGGGCTAATCTTTCACCGCTGGAAAAGCCCTCCGGGACAAATTCCTCCATATGTACATTCTGCTTGTTCTTTGATATTTCCAGATGCTTTGAAGTCAACGAGATTGGCGTCCCAAGCCTTCTGGCATCTATTTCCAGACGCGCGCAGAAATCCAGTGTTTCAAAGGCCATAAAGGCTTTGAACAGGTCTTCTCCCACTACGACTACTCCATGGTTTTCAAGCAGTACCGTATTTATTCCCCTCTTAAATACACGCCCGATCTTTTCTCCCAGATCGTCGCTTCCCGGAAGCCCGTACTCCGCCATTCCCACTTCCCCGCAAATGAAGTTCGCATTTGGGACAAGGCTTGTATCGGGTATTTTTCTGATAATGCTGAAGGATACCAATGCCGGAGGATGGGCATGCAATACCGCATTCATATCCGGCCTTTGTTTATATGTTGCCTGATGAAAAGGCAGCTCGCTTGAAGGCCGGTGTTTGCCTGATACGGTACCGTCCGGCTCAACCCGGACAATATCTCCGGCAGTCAAGGAACCCTTGTCAACACTTGCCGGAGTTATCCATATGTCGCCGTTTTCGTCCTTTATGGAGAGATTTCCTCCGGAAGTGGTGGTCATACCATATTCATAAATCCTTTTCATAATCATCACGATCTGATCCGCCGGGTGCAGCAATTCAAATTTCATCACATCAACCCCTTTTCAGTGTATAATTGCCATGTATGTCTCTTTGTCCGGGCAATCGTGGAACAAACCCTATGATGATATAATATCAAAAAATTCCGGTATTTGCTATATTTCTTTTCCTGCAAGACTCTTTCTGTACGCCTCGCTTTCCCAGTTTCCGATAAAATCGATTTCCTTTTCCGACATGGTCTTAACCGAAAATCCTCTGTTCCTTGTTTCATTAACAACGTAGACATAGGCCACCAGAACCTCTTCTATGGTCCTGGCTTCGGAGTAACCGGTTTTGTAAATGATCTCTCCCGTGGTTGTATTGATATTGAGCTTTTTATCAAAATTGCCCACGGCCGTATTACCGTTGAGATATACAAGCTGATCGGGATAGAGCACAATTTCATCCAAAAATCCGGCGCCGACTTTATTTTTCCTGAAATAATCCGCCAGGTATTCTGTCTTACTGGCAAACGTATTATCGTCGATCCTAAAAAGCTCAATAGCCGGGTAAGCCGTGCCGATGCCAAGATAGGCCTTTATGGACTCGTTTATCTCCCTGTGCAGTTCCACACATTTTTTACTGTCGTCGGAGGTAACTATAAGCCCGTGATTTTCCATAAAAAAGACCTCCGGAAACTTCCCTCGGCTTTCCATACATTCCGCTATCTTCTCCCGTATTTTCAAAGTCAGCCGGAAACCCGGATCTATGTATGGGATCCAGGCAATGGCATAATCCTTTTCCCTGAATACTTCCTCCACCTTTTCCCTGCCCTTGTGTGCACAGCAAAGAATATTTGCGTATACGGGGTGGGTGTGAATGACATATTTTTTCAGGATGGAATGGAAACCGGCTTCAACGGACGGCCTCAGAGTTTTCAGCCCTTCGGTTTCAACTATATTCTTTTGAACGAATTCGCTGCTTTCTTTCTCCATGTCCCTGTCAGAGCTCATATCCGCATTCATATGAAACTCTTTAATATTTTTGTAATTTACCACCACATACCCTTCGCGGCTGGTAATCTGCTTCAGTTTGAAGCCCGAAGCTTTTACAGCCATCAAAGTATCGTCAAGCTTGACCGAGGTATTCCCTCCGCCTCCCTGGGTATAATCCACCGGCGTTCCTACCGCTGTTGACATATATTCCAATTCATCTAAAATTTTTTCGTTAAACATGGTTCTCCCCTTTCTGTTCCGAAACCGTTCCCGGCTCCGCGCCTTATCTTTGCGCCAGAACCCTTTCCTCATACTCTTTTACATCCCGCAGCCAATCCGCACCCACGGGTACCTTCATGTCACAGCAGAATTTGTCCCATACCGCTCCGAATGGCAGCGTTTTGAATTCTTCCATCAGAGCCAGCCTGTTTCCGTAATTGCCGGCTGCTTCCTCCTGCAGGATCAGCTCCGTGGGTTCAAGAAGAGCTATCATCATTGACTTGAGAGCAGCTCTGGTGCCTGTTACCCAGGCTATGATCCTGTTGATGCTGCCGTCGAAAAAATCCAGGGCGTAGTGCACCCTGTCAAAGGCGTCACATCTCTTTACTTCCTGGGCCACCGCCAGGAGATCGTCGTTTAATATGACCACATGGTCGCTGTCCCAGCGCACAGGCCTGCTGGCATGCATAAGAATGTCATCTGCAAAAAGCAGCGTTGAAGAAAGCTTGTCGGCTATGCTTTCAGACAGGTGAAAATGTCCCATATCATAGCAGATGGTGACTCCGTTTTTGAGGCCGTAGCCCATTACGAATTCGTGGGAACCCACGGTATAGGATTCAACTCCAATTCCGAACAGCTTGCTTTCTATGGCGTCTATGAGATATTTTTTGTCATATCGGACCGTAAATATTTCATCCAGGGACTCTTTCATTTTGGCCCTGTAGCCCAGTCTGTCTGCCGGTATGTCCTTCATCCCGTCTGGTACCCAGATATTCATGATACAGGGAGTGCCCAGCTCTTTCCCTATATCGGCGGCTATCTGACGGCACGCCTTCACATGGCGGATCCAGAACTGTCTGATCTCCTCATTTTTGCTTCCCAGCGTAAAACCCTCCGCCGCCATGGGATGCCCGAAGCAGGTGGGGTTAAAATCTATTCCCACGCCCATCTTTTTGGCCCAGTCGATCCATTTCCTGAAATGCTGGGTATTTATCCGGTCTCTTTCAACAACTTCTCCTCCGGTCTCCGCATAGATGGCATGGAGGTTTATACGGTGTTTGCCGGGAATAAGGCTTAGTGCCTTTTCATAATCGGCTCTCAGTTCGTCTCCGTTTCCTGCGGCGCCGGGATAGTTTCCCGTGCTCAGTATTCCGCCTCCGGCGCCTCCGGCAGTGACTTCAAATCCTTTTACGTCGTCTCCCTGCCAGCAGTGCAGCGAGACCCGCCTGCTTTTCATCTTTTCCAGCACGGCGTCCGTATCAACTCCAAAGGCCGAATATGCAGCCTTTGCATAGGCATAGCCTTCATTCACTTTTGTCTCAAAATTACTCATATTGCCTCCATTCCGCCGCCTCGGCGGCACCTGTCTCACTGGTTTGTATCAATTATTTTAATTAATCTCTCATAAGCCTCATCCCACGCTCCAATCTCTTCCGGGACATATTCGGTCAACCGGAAAGAATTCCTTATCATGGTCCTCCCCTCCGGCAGATCCTTTACCTCACCCAGTGCAATCAGCTGCGCCGTGAGGTTCCCTATGGCCGTCGCCTCCACAGGCCCCGCAATTACCGGCCTTGCTATGGCGTTGGCGGTAAACTGCGACAGCATGGTGTTTTTGCAGCCTCCGCCCACAATATGCAGCCGGGGAAGCGGATAGCCCACTATTTTTTCCAGGCCCTCCAGCGCCATTCTGTATTTCAATGCCAGGCTCTCCATAATGCACCTGACTATCTGAGGCTTTGTTTCAGGGACAGCCTGGCCTGTTTTCCGGCAGTATTCCCGGATTTTTTCAGGCATTCCTCCCGGACTGTAAAAGCTGCCGTCATCCGGGTCAATTAACGCCATAAAGGGCTCCGACTTTGCCGCCCCCTCTTCCAGCTCATCAAAGCTCATGACCTCTCCCGCCCTCTCCCAGGTACGTTTGCATTCCTGGTATATCCAGAGCCCCATTATATTTTTCAAAAGCCTGATAGTCCTGTTAAAACCGCCTTCATTTGTATAGTTCAATTTAAAGGTGTCGTCATTTATAACAGGAGCAGCAGACTCCACACCCAGCAGGGACCATGTCCCGCTACTGAGATATGCCTGGCTCCCGCCCGGCGCAGGCACCGATACCACCGCGCTTCCAGTGTCATGCTCTGCAACCGCCACAACAGGAATATTCCCCACTCCCAGTTCGGCAGAGACATTTGCAGTGAGCCTGCCGGTTATGGTTCCGGCATCTATGATGCCTGTCAGAATGTTTTTAGGGATACCCAGCTTATCCAGCAGGGACCCGGCCCAGTCTCCGCTGTTCACATCCAGCATCTGGGCGGTACTTGCAATAGTGTATTCGGTGCTCTTTTCTCCCGTCAGAAAATATCTCAGTAAATCAGGAATAAAGAGCATTGTGCCGGCTTTTTCCAGCAAGGGCGAATTATCCGCTTTCATGGACAGCAGCTGATACAGGCTGTTAAAGCTCTGGAACTGGGTGCCGGTCTGCTCGTATATACGCCTTCCGGGTACTGTTTCGCAGGCCTTCTCCATCATTCCCGCAGTATTTCCGTCCCTGTAGTGGTAAGGGTTTCCCAGAAGTCTTCCCGCCGTGTCAAGCAGTCCGAAGTCCACGCCCCAGGTGTCTATGCCGATTGCCGCCAGATCTTTATCCCATTTTGCGGCACATTTTAAAATCCCCTGCTGCATTTCGTGATATAGGCGGAGAATATCCCAGTACAGGCTTTTTCCCACCGTAACCGGTTCGTTGGCAAACCGGTGCACCTCATCCAATGAAAGCTTTTCCCCGTCGAAACTTCCGAGGATGCCTCTGCCACTGCTGGCGCCATAGTCAAAGGCCAGTATTTTGAGCATCTTTTTCAACTCCTTTTCGGATTTATTGACAATCTGAATAATCCTTGCCATCCGTAACTGCCTTACGGTCAGATTGTCATTCTTTAACATCATTCTAGTAAAATGGGTACAATAATTCATTGGTATATGTTATTCTACTTTTAGGGTATATTACTGAATCTGAACAGATGGCTGCAAAAACAAATCCATGTATTTCTTATCAACGTTTCGCGGCAATTCTGTTTGCAATGGGGAGATTTAATGGACGATTACAGAAAGCTGTCCGGAGAGACACTGTTCAGGAAAAATGAACTGGTATATATAAATAAATCCGATGAGCTGTATGAATATATGGGCGTGACACATACCCACGACTTTATAGAAATCGCATACGTCATATCCGGAAGCGGCATTCACATCATCGGAAATAAAAAATACGCGGTTACAAGAGGGGACCTGTTTATTATAAATTCCGATCTGCCCCACGGCTTTTTCCCCGAAGAGGGCGGCAGTACTCCCCCTACTGTTTATAACTGCGTTTTCATGCCGGAATTTCTCGATCTGTCATTATTTAACGCCGTTAATTTTGAAGCCGTCACCTCTTCATTTCTGTTCAAATCGCTGTTTCCCGAGGACTATGCCTCCAAGCCGGATTTAAGCCTCAGAGGGGCTGAATTTACTGAAATAGGCAACCTGTTTGAAAAAATGTATCTGGAATACAAGCAGAGAAGGATAGGCCATACTGAAATCATAAGGGCTTATTTAATAGAGCTCATAGTCAAGATATTCCGCTACATCGGAGAGGGCGGCAGCAAAACCAGATACACCAGGAACCAGGAGTTAATTAACAAGGCAATAGAATATATGAAAGTGAATTATAACACTGATATAACGCTGTCCGATCTGTCCATGCAGTCCCTGATCAGCAAAAACTATTTCAGCAAGCTTTTCAAGGAAATAACCGGTATGAATGTAAGCGACTATATCCAGTATCTCAGAACCGACCAGGCCTGCATATTGCTGGGGACCACCGATATGAAGGTCACGGATATTGCCTTTCAGGTAGGCTTCAGCGACATGAAATTTTTTTATGAAGTGTTCAAAAAAATCACCGGGAAAACTCCCGGTGATTACAGAAAGACTCACGGACCTACATAGAGCCGTATATATATTAATTACCGTTTTTCGGATTTTTCAGCCAGGTCAGGATACCTTTAAAGACATGCCCGTTTGCGGCGGTTACCAGCCCCTTTGCCATGCCGGGGGTAAGTAGCCCGTCTCCCATCAGTATGAGATTTTTCAGCGGCGTGCCGGTAAATGACTCCATCACCATTTTGAAATTGGGATTGGAATAGTCTCTTCCCCCGTTTTGAATGCCGACCACAATCTCAGCAATTTTATATATGGCTTTTATGATACCGCTGTCCAGCATATCTCCCATGCTGCAGCTCAGATCATAGCCGCCCTTGGACACAGGTAATCCGGCGGGCTTTATTTTTCTTCCCAGCAGGGCTTCAAATTCTTCCTGTCCCGGTCTCCCTTCAAGCCTTTGGTACCAACCAGAAGCCTCTGCCGGAGCTGCGCAATCTCCGCTCTCAGTACCGGCTTTGCCGGCACCTGTAATATTTTCAAATGCTATGCCGCCCTCAAGTCGGATATCTCTGCTGGAAGCACCTGCCCGGATGGAATACCGCCCTTCCTGTATAACCCATTCCCTTCTTTTGGCATCATAATAGGAAAAAGCCCTGTCATTCAAATTGAAAACAAGCTCTTTTTCCTCACCGGGTTCAAGATATATCTTCGCAAAATCCTTCAGCTCCTTTATGGGGCAGAATACGCCAGAAACCGGTTTTCCCACATAAAGCTGGACGATTTCGGCCCCGCCCCTGTTCCCTGTATTTTTAATTTTCAGCTCTACGCTGGTTTGCTGCGGCCCATTGCCTTTGATTTTCAGCCCGGAATATTCAAAGGTTGTATAGCTCAGACCGAAGCCAAAAGGAAACAGGACCTTTTTGCCGGCCTTTTCGTAATACCTGTAGCCCACATAAATGCTTTCCCTGTACGGGGCCTGCCTTGGATTTATACCATAGGTGTCCGAACAGACCACGTCCTCGTATTTCATCGGGTAGGTTTCAGCCAGCTTCCCGCTGGGGTTCACTTTTCCCGTCAGTATATCCGCGGCGGCCTGTCCTCCCGCCTGCCCCGGAAGGTACATATTCAGTATGGCTTTAACCTTTCCGAGCCATGGCATGGCCACAGGCGCTCCGCCCAGCAGCAGTACCACCACATTGGGATTTACCCCGGCAACAGAGTCTATGAGCCGGTTCTGATTTTCAGGCAGCTCCATTGAAGCCCTGTCAAAGCCTTCGCTTTCATAAACCTCAGTCAGGCCCGCCACTATAAGGGCTATATCGCATTTTCCCGCGCCGCTGACAGCCTCTTCAAACTTCCCGCGGTCACCGGTATCTCCATGGTATCCTTCGTAATAGCTGAAAACAACACCTGCTTCCTTAAGACCATCAATGACATTTGACACCTTGTGGGGCGTTATTTTTGCGCTTCCGAAGCCCTGATATCTCAAATTTTCAGCCAGATTTCCAATCAAAGCTACCCTTTTGGTTTTATCCAGCGGCAAAATACTATTCTCATTTTTTAAGAGCACCGCGGAATTTGCCGCTATTTCCCGGGCCAGCCCGTGATGTGCCTCAATATCGTATTTATAATTCTCCCTTTTGGAATTAACCGCAGAGAATACCAGCGAGAGAAGCCTCTCTACGCTCCGGTCCACATATTCCTCCGGCAATCCGCCCTTTTCCACGCTGCTCAAAACCGCTCCGGTAAAAAAGCCTTTACTGCCCGGCATCTCCAGGTCCAGACCGGCTTTAAAAGCCTCTCCCCTGTCATTAGTGGCTCCCCAGTCGGACATTACGGCGCCTTCAAAGCCCCATTCCGAACGGAGTATATCTGTCAGCAGATATTTATTATCGCTGCAGTAGACGCCATTTATCATATTGTAAGCGCACATGACCGTTGCGGGCCCGGCCTCCTTCACCGCTTTTTCAAAAGCGGCCAGGTAGATTTCCCTCAGGGCCCTTTCATCTATAATGCTGTCCGAACGCAATCTGTTGTTTTCCTGATTATTGCCCGCATAGTGCTTTAAAGAAGTCCCAACCCCTTTGCTCTGCACGCCCTTGATCCAGGCCGCCGCCAGTTCTCCAGCCAGATATGGATCTTCGCTGAAATATTCAAAATTCCTTCCGCAGAGAGGATTTCTCTTTATATTCACTCCCGGCCCCAGCAAAATAGCTGTCCCTTCCTGCAGGGCTTCTTCCCCCAAAGCCCCGCCCATCCGCCGCAGCAGCTCACGGTCCCAGGAGGCGCCAGTGGTACAGGTAGCCGGAAAACATGTGGCAGGCAGACTTTCATCAATGCCAAAATTTTTATAGCCGGCCTTTGGTATCCTGAGTCCGTAAGGGCCGTCATTCATCCTTATTGAAGGAATTCCGTGCTCCGGATACGCTTTTGTATTCCAGTAATCTGCTCCCGAGCAAAACTCAACTTTCTCTTTTAGGGACATTTTCCCCATAACATCTTTATATTGCATTGCAATACTCCTTGTTTTTTCTCCACTACTATTCTACCAGATAAAACATGCATAAAAAAAGAAGCCTCCTCAAAATTTCAAAATAAAGTAAATTCAATACCTGTAACTTCGCCTATATTGAATCTGTTATTTCCGGGACAGCTTCTCTTATATAAACTTCTTTTTAATATTTCTTTTTATGCCTCTTTTATAGTTATTTCATACTTATGTTTTTTTATAGACTTCAAGTCCGGATCAATCTGTTTCTCAATATTTTCTCCGACTTTGTCTTGTTATTTTTGCTTAATGTCTGTGCAGCCAGATCAAATGCCCTGTTGATAATTTCATCACTCATTTGAAATTCTTTTGCCGCAAGCTCCATAACAATTTTATCATGCTTCGGACTATAATGCCCGCTCTTCTTTTCAAGCTTTTCATACTGCTGCTGGCAGTATTCGTAAATCTGCAAACACTTCCTGGAATCCAACAAAGCTACACACTCCTTCCATTCACCTAAGTACGTATGAGGATATACACCCACAATTATGGTATATACCCAATGTATTATTTTATAAACATTATACTCAAAGAATGTTAAGAAGGTATGTAGATTGTATGAATGATTTATGAAATTCATGTAAATTTATTGATAACCATATTTCAATAAAGCATATCGATAAACTATCTTTAATAAATCATTTTCCGGCTTGTCCCCTGACCTGCCGCCGGTATTATTCCCACCTGCACGACTGCCGGATAACCACCGCAATTTTTTCCAGCCAGTCCGCATCCTCAGCATCAAAACGGCCAAAGGAAGGGCTGTCAATATCCAGCACTCCCACAATCTGCCCCTGGTTTCTCAGAGGTATTACAATTTCGGAATTTGACGCGCTGTCACAGGCAATATGCCCCGGGAATTTGTGAACGTCTTCCACCAGCTGGGTTTTGTTCTCCGAAACCGCCGTGCCGCACACGCCTTTGCCCACTGCAATGTGCACACAGGCCACTTTGCCCTGAAAAGGGCCCAGAACCAGCTCGCCCTGGTCCATGAGGTAAAACCCCACCCAGTTTATGTCGCTGAGAGCCTCGTTCAGCAGTGCGGAGGCATTTGCCAGATTTGCGGTAACATTATACTCGCCCTCAAGCAGGGATTTCATCTGTGCCAGGAGCAGCCTGTACATTTCTTCTTTTCCGGCAGGATATGCCGTATTAATATCTTTCATAGTTGGAATTCCTTTTCTGGTTTAAATCAGTCTGACTATTATCAATTGTATCTGCCCGAGTATTCCTGTTACCATTGGCTTCCATGTTGCCACTCTCAATAAATTTCTCAAGTTCAAGATTATTTTTCAATCTCAGAGCTTCTGCCCTGAGCTCGGCATCGGCTTTTATCTGTTCCTTTTTCAGCAAGTAATCCTTTACTTCCCTGAATAATTTGGGACCGAATATCAAGATCAAAGCTACAATGGGTATCAATTTCTCCATATATGATGCCCTCCTTAAATCCACTTATACTGATAATCAATTATATCACATAAATATTCGGCATTTTCAAATATTCTGATCATGGACTGTAATATCATCGGGCATACAAAAAGTATTTACCAATTACACTTTCATTTTGCCAGCTCTGCAATTTTAGCGTTTACAGACTTGTCATTCAGGCCTCCGTGATAGCAGACGACCCTTTGTATATCGTAGACCTTGAGCAAGCTCAGGGATTCATGCGCCTGCTTCATGTCATAGGTATAAACGGGATTTGGACCTGAAAGCTCGGAATCAAAATTATTTAAAGCATCTCCGGCAATCAGGGTTTTATATTTTTTCAGGTAAAGGCAGATATGTCCGGTGGTGTGCCCCGGCGTGTGGATAACGGTAATCCCTCCGCAGCAGTCCAGCTCCTGATTGTGCGCCAGCGTGTCCGTCACCTCCGGCTTGTTGTCCGAAAACATGGATTTATAACCTGAGCGCTGATCTTCAGGCAATTCGGCCAATTGCTTATTCAATTTTTCAATCATTTCCTTTGTAAATTTTATAGGCATCAGATCGCCCTGAATATAAGGTTTTTCAATTTCATGTGACAAGACCTCAATTCTGCTTCCGGCCTGCCTCCTGCCATTCAGTGTGCCGGCTATCCCGGCAAGTCCCCCTATGTGGTCCATGTCCTGATGGGTAATAATTATTTTTGTCAGCCTTTCAGGGTCAACGCCTTCTCTGACCATAAGTTCAAAAATTGTTTTTTCCTGTCCGGGCAAGCCGGTATCAATCAGCACAGCCTCCCTCTCATCCCACACCAGCACAGGATGCATACAACCTTTTACATTTGGAACATTTGGCTCCAGTTCAAGCGCTGCCAATCCTTCATCGATTTTCATAATATCCGGGGTATTAAACCCCTTCACCTCCACTATATTTATTTAAGAAATCCAGGGTTTCATCAAACCATTTAAGGGACGCTTCAAGAGAATTTATGCCGTAACCCAGTGTGACCAGCCAATATGGGTATTGAGGCTTCTTTTTTGCCTCTTCATTATTTATGTAATATGAGTGAATCCCTTTAAGCTGGCCAAGTCTTGCCATATTCCTCTCTTTTGCGGTCTTCAGCATTTCAAAAGTTTCCTGCAGGTCCATCTCATTTCCGAAAGACAGTTTCAATAGCAGTTCCGATCTTTCAGGCTGGTACTCCACGGGCTCCACAAGCCATTTTCTCAGCACTTTCCGGCCGTCGTCAGTGATATCATAGCTCTTTTTTCTAGTATCATTGTCCTCCTGATTCCTGACTATCAGCCCCGCCGCCTCCATTTTTGACAGTACGGGATATAGATGTCCGAAATTTTCATTCCAGAAAAATGATATGCTCTTGTCACAGAATTTTTTGATATCATAGCCTGACATTGGTCCCAGGATGCTCAATACTCCTAAAATGGCGTACATGGTCTTATTATTTTTCAATATGCTCTCCCCTTAACTATATCACAGTGATATATTCACATTATATCACTGTGATATAGTATGTCAACACTTTTCAAATATATTGCCTCATCCGCCCCAGGAAATGCTCTTCTTCCGCGCCGGCAGGCAGAAAAGTCTAACCCGGCTTATAGCCTAAGTGCAGAACATCCTTAATCAAATATTTTATAAATTCCATAGGGCTTGCCATTTCAACACCCACTGTTTGCAGCAGGCACAGCACAAGAGCCAATATGAAAAAAAATGAAAAAGCGGCCAGCTCTCTCCGGCATTTTTTCCTTATCAAGGCGGGAACTTCATACAATCCTGTACACACAAAGGCGATTATCAGTAAAATTATCATTTCAGCCCTCTTCCCGTCTTTTTGAAATTCCACGCAGCGCAGCTATGATCAATGAAACCGTGGGTATCAAAATCTCAAATGGCAGAGCATATACCGGCCATATGGTAGAATTGAAACTTGCCTGTTCTACGACGGAATCATATGTCAAAATGGCCATGCTGACAGTTAAAATGCTTATTGGGATTATTACAGGTGAATATGAGCTCAATTTCAGCACCTGGGATATGCCCAGCACCGTTGCATACAAATAAATTGAAACCCTGATAAACAATGTGACCAGCAATACGATTGCGACTAATATATCCAACCGGGTTAAAATATGCGCTATATCTATTGAGCGGGTGGCCTGAAAGGAAGGAGAGCCCATGATAGACGCAGTGACCCCCAATACGGCCGTATCCCTTATCACTATTATAAAAAGCTGCAGCGCTCCCATAATCAATCCCCAAACGACCGATCTTTTTACCTGCTTCGGCTTGTTGACATAGGGAATTATCATGGTAAATACAATTATCTGGCAGAAAGGTATGGATGAAATAATATGAACGCCCTGGATAAACTTGTCGGGAGGCAATTCAAATATGGGCAGGAAGTTGGAAAACTTTATATCCTTTATCAGCAGAACTGTAACAAACAGCACCAGCAGCGCCGTCAGCACCACAAAAGTAAAGCTGCACCTGGCGATTACCTCTATGCCGTTTTTCACAGCCCACACACATATGAAAATAAACATCAGCAGGATGGCCACCATAGGAGTTTCAGGCATCATATACGTCATGACAAAGTTCCCCACGGTCCTCAGATTTAAAGCCGCCAGAAGGAAAAAATACCATATATAAAGGACAGAAATCAGTTTCCCCGTATATGCTCCATAAATAATATCATTTATCTGCATAAGGTTTTTCCCCGGAAACTTTTGCAGCAATGCCAGATAAATCAATATAAATAGCAGGCTTACAAAAAAAGCGGCCAGAACGGAAAGCCAGGTATCATGCTTTGTGGTTCCGCTGGCAAAAGCTATTAACAAATGAGCACCCTGTAAGAAAGCTATTATCATATACATCAATTGCGAACTGGATATTTCACCTTTTTCTATCCTCATAAATCAGATAACTCCTATTCCGGACTGACCGGCCTGTTTATCTGGCCTGTCAGCTCCAGCCTGGTCTCCACAGAAACCTGCAGCTCTATGGTTTGAAAAATGTCATCCCAATCCTTCTCCATACTTTTCCACTGTTTTGGATATCTCTGATGCAGCATTTCTCCGAAACCGAATATATCAGCGTTAAGCTCCTTTGCTTTTTTGAAAGCGCTCATTATTTCTCCCCGTATAACTTCGGCCTCCTCTTTTTCCAGAGCCTGCATTGCAGACGGTAAGGCCAGGTCTTCAAAACATTCCTGATCTCCGATATTTCCCTTTTCCTTGACTTTTATTTTAAAGTACACTTTTTTATCTTTTATTTCCGGCGTAACTTTGCTGCCGGCATGGATGATTTCCAGACTCACGTTTTCAGGCCCCGAAGGGCATTTTACTTTAATAATGCCGCTTTTCACCTTATCATTGACCCACAGCAGTCCGCGGGTCTCATCCTTTCCCAGTTCTCCTACCAGCTTATCCTTTTTAAATACCGCCGTACCCGATATATAGACCGATTGCTTGTCCCCCTGCTCCACCACCTCCACAATGGGCGCCACAGGCGAAGTGGTTTTACTCAGCAGGCATGCCAGAAAGTCTTTCATTTTAATAACGCTTGTCTGGGAAGTAGCAGCCTGGTTCTGGAGCAGACTGGCAATATCCATCGCAGATGTTTTCTCAAATTGCGGCTTTACGCCAAAAGGTTCCTTTGCGGCAGCTTTAGATACCAAAACGAAAACGTTGAGACGGGTTTCAGGATCCCGCACAAAAAAATCGACATATTTCCGTACGCCCTCACTGGCTACGTCTCTGCCAAAGATTATTATCTGATTATGGGGAAAATACACCTTCCGGCTGGACTCATGAGTAAATCCTCTTACCGCTTCAAAAATAGTATCCCCGCTGCTTTCAATATTCAGGCTGGATTTCCCTTCCCCGCTTCCGCTGTTCTGCTCCGGACTCTTTAATTCCCCCACCTTCACTATTTGGGCGGTAAGCCTTACTTTTCCCGTATCCCCTGCTTTATCTATACCTATGCCCAGTAAAATTCCCAATGTATCCAATTCACGCCTGTTCCAGCAGCCGGTTGTACTTAAAATAAGAGAACCGCAGACCACAATTGTAAATAATAACCGGATGCTCCTTTTCATTTCCCGCCTCATAAAATTTATTTGTCCTCCCGTTCTCTTTCCATTGGCGCCTCTTTAGGTTTCAAACTAAAGTCCTGCCTCTGCATATCCTTCCAGCCTATAGTCCTGGGTCTTGTAAACATGGCCCAGATCGGAGCCCTTACAAAAACATCCTTCAGATCACGGGAACTGAGCGGTGCAATCGGCGACATATAGGGAGTGCCAAAAGACCTCAGAGAAGCCACATGGACAAACAGTCCAAGCAGGCCTATTGTAATTCCGTAAGCACCCATGAAGCCCGTCAGTATAAGCAGAACAAACCTCAGAATAGCTCCGGTATCAGTCTGGGCGGCAATTACAAAGCTGGAGACAGCCGTTATTGATACCACTATAACCATGGGCGCCCCTATAAGTCCCGCGGATACCGCGGCTTCGCCGATTACCAGTGCCCCTACTATACTGATGGCCTGGCCTACCGGACGGGGCAACCGCACTCCCGCCTCCCTCAGTATTTCAAAGGTCACTATCATGATGCCCGCTTCTACCACCGAGGGGAAAGGGACTCCTTCATGGGCAGCCGCCATGGTAAACAGCAGGGGAGTCGGGATCAGTTCCTGATGAAAGGTTGTCAGTGCCACATAGATTGAGGGGGCCAGAATGCTTATAAAAAATGAAAGAAATCTCAGCATCCGCAGGAGGCTTGCAAAATAAGGCCTGGAATAGTAGTCCTCGGAGCTTTGAAAACTTTCTATAAAGACCATGGGTGCCGTAAGCACAAACGGCGTACCGTCAACTAAAACAGCGGCACGCCCTTCCAATAATTTGGCGGCCACCACATCCGGCTTTTCACTGTTTGCAACAGTTGAAAAAATAGAAAAGGGGGCATCTTCAATAAACTGTTCGATATAGCCTGATTCCAGGATTGAGTCCGTATTTATCCTGTCTAAACGGTACTTGATTTCCTCCACCAACCGGGGATTGACTACACCTTTTATATAGGCGATGCACACATTTGTCCTGGTCCGTTCACCTATTTTCATTGATTCGATGGTGAAATCCTGATGTTTGATTTTCCTCCTGAGAAGAGCCGTATTTGTACGCAGCGTTTCAGAAAAGCCTTCCCGCGGTCCCCTGACTACGGACTCGGTCTGGGGCTCCTGTACTCCCCTGGTTTCCCAGCCCCTGCTGCTGATTATCAAAGCCTCCTGCAAACCGTCCACAAGCAAAACGCTATCTCCCGACAGGCAGCTGTCCACTGCATCATTCACGGCTGTGACTGTTTCAACATTCCCCACTGAAACCAGGGTTGTTTTTATGATGTTTATATTATCGATCTCTTCCCTCGTATTTTTAAAAGCCAGCCTGCTGTCGTACATCAATGGCTTTATTATACTGTCGTCGATTGTGGATTTATTTGTCAGACCGTCTATGAAAATAATGGCGCCATTTATATGCCCTTTATTTCCGAATGAAAATTCGCGCATAATAATATCGCAGGATGTCCCCAAAATACTTCTTAAAACACTCAGATTCTGCTTAAGGTCTTTTGAGAGGTCTACATGTGTCTTTTTTGGATTATTGCCTTGTTTATTCTGATTCTGATTATATATATGCCAGAAACGTATTTTTTTCAATATATAGGTGAACATAATCGTATTTCTCCCTTA
Organism: Bacillota bacterium; assembly: GCA_023397905.1. GTDB lineage: Bacteria > Bacillota > Clostridia > Acetivibrionales > DSM-1351 > Ruminiclostridium. Next base: position 27,293 of record JAEWSZ010000137.1, read on the forward strand.
TTACCCATCTTCTGATTATGTCCATTATGGGTTTATGTTATGCAAGCCCCGGCCCTAAACGCCGTCGCTTTCAGCTTCCGCAGCATTTTGTTCCGCCGGCCTGATTCGCCGGACTTTCGCCTGCATATACGCTGAAGTCCCACCTGCTGCACACAGCAAAAAAAGAGAAGCCGGTTACGGATTCTCTTAATAGATCATTAAAATATATTGAGGATTTAAGGCGCCGGATTTTTAATTTACAGTGCCGCCGTTATCATTTGAAACGGAATGTTCCTTTAAGTATTCAAGGGCATTGTAAACCTGCTCCGCGGCTTCGGCACGGGTGATCTTATCCATTGGGAAAAAGTTCCCGTTTTCGTCCAGGCTGACAATACCATAGATTATGGCCCTTTGGACCGCTCCGCTGTATTCGGCGGTCATCAGCTCCTGGTCCTTGATATCCGCGGGCTTTATGTTTAGCATCGGCAGATTATAATGGTTTTCCATTGTCCTGGTCAAATAATAAGTAAATTTTTCCCTGGTCCACTCCTGGCTCAGATCAATGTCCCTTCCCAGATCCATGCTGTTTACCGCGGCAATAATAAGAGCCTGGGCGTACCATGCGTCATCATCGGCCTTTGAGAAATAATCTGTAGCTTTTGGCTCCTTAAAGAATTTCACCGCATTTAGGTTCAGCCCCATGGAATTTACAATGAGCTGAATACTCTCCGCCGCCGTAATCCTGGCCTGCGGAACAAACCTGTTGTCTCCTGTTCCCGAAACATATCCTCTTTCCTGAAGTGAGATAATTTTTTCCTTTTCGGGTACGTTGTCCACATCCGAAAAAGGAACCACCGCCTCTGCTCCGTTCAGGGCAAAAAGCGTAAAAGTCAAAACTATGGCGACTGAAAAAGCAATTATTCTATTTCTCTTAGACATTAAAATCACCTCATGGCAGAATTTTGGATTATATAGCTTTAGACAGCCCTATAAGAAAAATGTTCCATACATGAGGTGATTATTAATAAAATATTTTTTATTGTCTGAATATCCTGATAAGCCTGCTCTCAAAATCTCCCTTTATGTCAAGTTCAAGGCCCCTGTACATCAAGGCGGCGCCGCTCAGCGGCTGCTCCTGTGAATCAATCCGGTACAGGGCGCTTTCCTCCAGCCCTCTGAGGTATACGGTTTTTTTGCCGCTCCCCAATTGGGAGGAATGTAAAAATACAAATAACAGTACTTCATCGGTAGCCTCCGATATATACTGCACAGCCGCCGCATTTCCTTCCGAAGGCGATAGCAGCCTGTAAAGAGAGCCGTTCTGTACCACTTCTCGTATCTCCTTGTACAGCGCGATCATGTCTTTCGCGGTCCGGATCTCCTCAGCCGACCAGTGGTTCAGGTTGCCTCCCACTCCCAGCGATCCCATCATCGCACTGTGGAAACGGTAGGTCAGCGGCAGCTCTCTGCCATTTACATAGTTCGGAGAATCGGTAACCCAGCAAACCATTGTCTTAGGACAATATGCCTGGGAAAAGCCCTCCTGGATTTTCAGCCGGTCAAAGGCATCCGTATTGTCGCTGGGCCAGAACTGGTCCATGTATTGAAGTATGCCCAGGTCCACCCTGCCTCCGCCTCCCGAGCAGGACTCGAAAATCACGTTTGCATGCTTTTCCTTCAGCCTTTTGACTATATCATATATGGCGAGAGTATGTCTCACCCATATTTCCTTCTGTTTTTCCGCCGGTGCCTCAGGCCATCCGGGTTCACTGAAATGCCTGTTCATATCCCACTTTATAAAAGAGATATTGTTGCCGCTCAGAAGGTCGTCCAGAAATTTATAAATATACTCCTGCACTTCCTTCTTTGCAAGATTCAGCACCAGCTGATTCCTGGCTTGTGTACCGGGAATGCCCTGGAAATGATAGGCCCAGTCGGGATGCTTCCTGTAAAGGTCGCTGTCAGGATTCACCATTTCGGGCTCCACCCATATGCCAAAGTCCATTCCCAGGCTGTTTACCTTTTCTATGAGAGGTTTTAAGCCATTGGGGAATTTTTCCGCATTCACATACCAGTCTCCCAGTCCCGCATTGTCGGCATTGCGCTGTCCGAACCAACCGTCGTCTATTACAAACAGCTCAACCCCCGTGGCAGCCGCCTTTTCCGCCAGTGCCATCTGGTCCGCCTCATTTACGTTGAAATAGGTAGCTTCCCAGGAATTATACAATACCTTTCTCAGCTTGTCCGCATTTCCTTCCGGCAGCACATGCTTTTTCTGATATTTGTGCATCAGCCTGCTGGCCGTTCCAAAGCCCTTGTCCGTGTATCCTGCTATAAACTCGGGAGTCTCGAAAACGTCTTTTTCCCCCAGTTCCCAGGAAAAATCAAAATCATTTATACCGCCTGTTATCTTCAGCCGCGAAAATGGGGACTGCTCGGCTACGATTTTCCAGTTGCCGCTCCAGCAAAGTGCGCCGAACCACACTTCTCCCGTTTCCTCTTTCGTATTTCCGGGATCAATGGCAAACCATGGATTTGCATGGGGACTTGTGGTCCCTCTCCTGCTTTCCAGGACCTTTTTGCCCTCAGTGAGAGTCGTGCGGCGTATCTGGGTTTCACCCGCCCATTTTCCGGTCAGATGAGTGAGGCGGTAACCATCTCCCACGGGCAGATTCCATATGCCCGATTGAACGCTTTCAAGAGTAATGGAGCTCTGTCCGCCATTTATTATTTCCGCATGCTTCCCTATGAGGTCAAATTCAAAAAACACCCTGTAGTAGAGTTTTACAAGCAGTTGCGGGCAATACCTGTCCTTCAGTGTCACAGTGAGCCCGTACACATCCTTCGAGCGCTCCCCGGCGCCGGCTTCCCCTATTTCATGGCTCACATATTCCAATGACGTTACGCGGATATTGCCGGGCAGTATGGCCTTTAAACACGGCTCGGAATAAATCACGCCTCCCCAGCCAGGGTATTCAAGCGGTGCAAAACCCTCTCCCGAGTCAAAGGACGACTGCCCTCTGCTGATATCGGCTGCCGGGTAGTCCCCCTCATAAAACAGTTTTTTCCCCCAGTACAGCTGGTGGAGATTGCCGACTTCATCAAGTCCTAAAGCAAAAGAAGTATTTTTTGTTTCCATTATCCACAATTTTTTCTGCGGCAAATATTTTATACTCATAAAGATCTCCCTTTCAAAACAAAGACAATAGTTATTTAATTATCTCTCATCTCCTTCAAATAATTCTATAACAAAACTGCAAAATTAATGTATTTTTTTTGGATAATTATATAAAAAGCTTATTAATCATATGTGTCATATAAACTGCGGACGGTCAATTGCTCCTTTAAAGCTTCAAGCCCCAGCTTATGCGACAGATTTTCCTTTTTTATTTCCACTCTTTTTATGCATGAGGGGGATAAATCGAAAATGTTGTCGCCGAATATGGCATCCGCATTTTTCAGATCCAGTTCTATAAACCTGGCAAAGGCTTTGCAGCTCACCTGGATAATAAATTTATCCTCTTCCTCAAAAACTTCCGTATTGATCCGGGGATTCAGCAATGAAAAATGCTTGGATTTGACAAAAAGGACCGTGCCGCCGCTGACCGCAGCTCCTTTTTCCGCATAACAAAATTCCAGACAGGTCTCCCTTTTCTTTTGCGCAGAATTTAAAATGTCCCCCAACTCCAGAGAAACAATTTCCCCGGTGGAATACCCACCCATTTCCACGTCAGTCTCATCGCTTTTAATTACTGCTCCGGTGTTGCTTACCAGACGCCAGGACAGCTTTCCTGAGAGCTTTTCCCCCGTCTCGTTGGAAAGGTGCAGCGATACCGCCGTCCCTTCTTCACAGGCCGAAGCCAGCACAGGGGCGAAAAATCTCCTGGCCGCATACTGAACGGCTTTCCATCTGCCGAAGTAATCTATGCCCGCCCATGATGCCACAGGCCAGCAGTCGTTCAGCTGCCAGTAGATGGCTCCCATACACCTTCCGCGGTTCCTCCTCCAGTGTTCCACCGCATTCCGCATACCCTCCGCCTGAATCAGCTGGGAAACATACAGCAGCGAATCAAAATTCCCGGGATATTTAAAGTTTTCGCTGATATAATACATTATTTTTTCATTGCCGGTCCCGTTTTTCTGGTGGGATTCCATCACATGGGAAAAAATATTCCTGTCCTCGGGCAGAGTGAAGCTCTCCACTGTTTTCAGGCCTGGAAAAGACTGAAGCCCGAATTCCGACATGAATCTTGGGAATATTTTTCTGTACTCGGTAATAGGCTTCCTTCCGTGCCACACATCCCAGTAATGCATATCCCCTATGTTTTCGTTGTTGGGATCGTCGAAACCGCCGGTGGAGGAAGGCGAAGAATTCCAGTAAAAGGTATTCGGGTCCAGTTCCTTTGTGAGAGCGGGCAGATATTCCTCAAACTGCTTTGTGTAGTCACTTTTAAGCTTTTCTCCGAATCGCTCTCCCCATCCCCAGTAGGCCCATGCGTATTCCAGCTCGTTATTCCCGCTCCATATACCCAGCGATGGGTGATGCCTCAGCCTTTTCACATTGTCTATGGTCTCATATGTTATGTTTTCCTTAAAGTCCTCATTGAAATCGTATACGCCGCAGGCATACAAATGATCCTGCCATACTATCAGTCCGTATTCATCGCACAAATCATAGAAATAGTCCTCCTTATAATACCCTCCTCCCCATACCCGGATGGTATTGAAGTTGGCTTCTATACAGCTTTTAACCAGCTTCTCCGTCCTCTCTCTGCCGCACCTTGCAAGAATATTGTCCTCCGGGATGTAATTCCCGCCCATTGAAAATACGCTCTGCCCGTTCACTTCAAAGTAGAAGGACTCTCCCCAACTGTCTTTCTCCCTTTTGACGGTTATAGTCCTTAACCCTATCCTCATCAGGCTGGTGTCTATTACAGCTTCTCCGTGCAGCAGGGAAATCCGCACCCTGTACAAGGGTTGGGCCCCATAATTGTTTGGCCACCACAGCTCGGGGTCTTCTATATCCATAAATATGTGTTCTTCCTGCCGGCCTGTCAGAATCTTCTTTTTAAGCATCCGCCCATCAGGTCTTTCCACTGTCATTAAAACTCCAAGCTCCGCTCCGCTCCAATTTTTGAGCCTGATCCTGGCATCCAGTCCCACCCTGTTTTCAGAATGGTTCTGGGTAATATAGATATCGTCAATTCTCGCATGGTCATAGCCGCAAACAGATATACTTCTCCATATTCCCATATCCGGCAGCTTGGGGCCCCAATCCCAGCCCGACATGGAATGGGCTTTCCTGTAATGGGATATGCCCGGCACCGCATCGGCGCAGCTGTCGAGGTATAATTCCCTGTTTTTCTTCAATCCGTATTCCACAGGAGATCTGAATACTATGCGGATTTCATTCTCGCCCGGGGTAATTATGTCTTTTATATCAACCTCATAGGTCCTGTGCATATTATTTGCATTGAGGATGTTTTCACCGTTAATAAACAATTCGCATAAGGTGTCGAGCCCCTCACAGCGCAGCAGCACCTCGTCATGCTCCAGAACGTCTCCATCCACAGGAAAAGTCCTTTTGTATTCGTAATCATAGCCGGATAATGCCAATACCTCATACTCATTGTCCCTGTAAAAGGGATCCTTCATCTTTCCGGCGTTGAGCAGGTCATTATATACCGAACCTGGCACACTGGCCTCAAGCCAGTCATTTTCATCCGTTCTTTTCATCTTCCACGCGCCGTTCAAGTCCGCTAAAAGCATTTTGTGTCTCCTTCTGATTCATTTTTTGTCACAAAACAACAAAATCAACATATGTGAAATTTCAATTATAGTCCGTCCTCCCGCGCTGACCTCCAATCAACGTGCAGCACAAGGTACGCCGAATATCAATAGCTTCGCTTAGTGTAGTATTCGATTTATCTGCAGCGGCTCAGCCTTGGTATTTCAGCGGCCGCTCACATTCGCCGTCCATGGGCTCATAGTTCGCTAAAACAGACCTCCAGTCTGTTTTACAGCTAAAATACCAATTCTTCGCCAACAGCTAAAATCAAATCCTGCAATGCGCTCATCTATAACATACGCCATACCTTCTTCGTGCTTCACATTGATAAAAGTTGTACTGACGGACCTGTATAAAAAGTATTTTCACATATATTGAATTAATTTATTTTTCCACGGCATCACTATTTACTTCGAGTTATATTCTTTAACATAAGCGTCGAGCTGTGCCTGGACTTCGGCCTGGAGTTTGTCTATGCCGGCCGCTTTCAGCTTGTCTGCCATGGTGGCCAGGCCTTTTTGCTGGTCCGTAAGTCCAAGCTCGATGGGGATCATATATGTTTCAATAATATTTGTAATAGCCGCTTCTTCATTTTTGAATTTACTGTCGTCAAAGGTAAAGGTGGCCAGCGGCGTTTCAATTGAATCCTCAGCCAGCGACTTGTTGTATTCGTCGATTTCCGCCTGGGGAATGGATGAGTCCTGACGGATCAGCTTCGAATTGTTGGTGCCCCATGCCATTGTAAATCCGCCTCCGAAATCGTTGAATTTTGCAAGGGGTTTGTATTTGTCTTCGCCCACAGCCTCATAATGTGTGCCCGCAATACCGTAAGTGACCAGGTCGAAGTATTCTTTGTTGTTCTCAAACAGATTGAACATCATCATTACTCTTTCAGGGTGCTTTGAAGTGGCATGAATGGATACCATGGACATGTTCCCGCCCTCGGGTATCTTTTTATAACCCGGATTTATATTGAAATATGCGTTTTCATATGCGGGGTTCTTTGCTACCATAGTGGCATTATTCTTGTCAAAGGTGTTGAAGGCGTCGGCAATGTAAACTGCGGATTTTTCCGCCAGGAAATTATTTTCGTCGGCATCCTTGTTTGCAAGAGCGCTCTTGGACCATACTCCGGCGTCTGCCAGTTGCTTTGTGGTTTTCAGATATTCAAGATAATCCGGATCTTCATATGTCTTGAATATTTTGTAACCGCTGTCATCCAGGCTCACGCAGAGTACCGGAATACCAGAAATCACATCCCTCAGGTTTTTGGCCTGGCCGTACAGTATACCTCTCATTCTGCCGTTCTGCTCTGCATTGCCCACATTCCAGGCAAGCAGGTCCTTTTCACCCTTTGCAACCGTAAGCAGCGCATTTATAAAATCAGTTCTGTTGGATATGCTTGAAATATTATATTTCTTTAGTACATCTCCCCTGAATACGGTGAGTACATTCTTTATCTTTGCGTTTATATTTGGCAGCCCATAGATATTTCCTTTTACCGTCACCTGTTTCCAACGGTCTTCTGAGGTTGCCGCAAATGTATCCGGGGCATATTTTTTAACCATTTCCAGGTCGATGGGCATATACCCGTTTGTAGTAGCCACTTGGTTAAAGCCTATCCAGGCTCCCGAATAACAAAAATCAAAGTCCTCCCCTGATGCAAATATCAGTTTGTACTTTTTCTCGGCATCGGTCCATGGTATTCCTCTTAAATCCAGAGTGGTATTTATGTCTTTTTCCAGCTTTTTGTTGACTTCGGCCAGTACCAGCTTGTGGTCCACCAGATCGTCCCCGAACTGGTATCCTATAAGGGTCACAGGCCCTTTTGCGATCTCGGCCTGTATGGGATCCCCCGCTGCCGAAGACTGTGCGGTCTGTGATACCGGCGCGGTGGATCCGCTTGAGGATGCAGAGCTTCCGCAGCCTGCCAGTGCCATAACTGCTGCAAGCATTAAAGCCGTTGCCGAACACCATTTTTTCAATAACTTTTTCAATTCTAATTCCTCCATTCAATTATATTTATTGATAACCGAATTTCTCGGTATTATCCTTTTACAGCCCCTATGGTAAGGCCCTTTACAAAGTATTTCTGAAGGAAGGGATACAGCAGTATTATAGGCCCTGTGGCGATGACCGCCATAGCCATTTTTACATTTTCCTTTGGCATCTCCCCCACATGGTTTCCCGAAAGGCTGGCTATACGGGCCAGAGCCTCGGCCGCGCTCAATATCTTATACAAATAGAATTGCAGTGAAAAATAGCTGCTGTCCTGCACAAACATGAAGCTCAAGTACCAGTCATTCCAGTAGCCGATGGCTATAAACAGCGCTATTGACGCCAGCACCGGCTTGGAGAGCGGAAAAATCAGCTGGATGAATATCCTGAAATCCCCCGCGCCGTCTATTTTTGCGGATTCCGTTATGGCATCGGGAATCGCCTGCATGAAGGTCTTTATTATGATAATATTAAATACCGAAAACAGGTAGGGCACCACCTGGGCAATCAGCGGCATATCCTTGAAATGCAGGTATCTGACGCATAGAATATACCAGGGAACGATCCCGCCGCTGAACAGCGTTGTAAAATAGAAGAAGAAAGAAAACCCGTTTCTCCAGGAAAAATTCTTTCTGGAGAGCACATATGCGGTCATGGCCGTCAGAAAAAGCCCCAGGACTGTGCCGGCAACCGTATTGTATATGGTGATCCCATAGGCCTTTATCACATCGTCGGGAAAACCGAATATCTTTGAATAGGCCTGTGTGGAAAATTCCCTGGGGATCAGAGAATACCCGTATCTGAGTATGGACTGTTCGGCAGTGACGGAACTGGAGATTATCATTATAAACGGTATTACCGATATTGCTGCCAGTATTGTTATTAGTGTGTAGCCCATAATATTGAAGGCTATTGTGCTTGTGCTTTTTCTGCTCACATTTATCACTCCAAAATTTTTATGTTTAAAGCTTCCTTTCAAACCGCCGGCAGGTCCTTAAAACAGGGAATAATCCTTGTCATATCTCTTAACCAGCCAGTTGAACACCAGTATTATGGCAAAGCAGAGGACCGACTGGTAAAGTCCCGCCGCCGCAGTCATGCCGAATTCCGGCGAAGTCAGCAGCGACCTCGTCACATAGGTGTCTATAACATCTGTGTTGGAATACAGTACCGGATTGTTTCCCGTCACCTGATAGAACATGCTGAAATCCCCCCGGAACAGGTTTCCCATTGAAAGCAATACCAGTATAATCACAGTGGGTATCAGGCTCGGCACGGTAATATGCCGTATACGCTGGAAAATGTTTGCCCCGTCTATTTCAGCCGCGTCATACATCTCTCCGTCTATGCCCATTACCGCGGAGAGGTATATTATAGTTCCGTAGCCCACGCTTTTCCACGCGCATATCAGTACAATTATCAGCACCCAAATGGCAGGGGTGTTGTAAAAATCAAAGGGCTGCAGATTTAATGCTTTCATCAGGGTGTTAAAGGACCCTGATTCATAGTTTAAGACATTGTAGGTAAATGCGCCCACAACCACCCATGAGATAAAATAGGGCAAAAACATCATGGACTGCGTTATCCGTTTGAAATATCTGCCCGACAGTTCCGCCAGGATTATCGCGCAGGCTATTTCGAGTATGTTATTTACAACGATGAAAATTACATTGTAGAGCAAAGTATTTTTTGTAACATTGAAAATATCTCCCGCCATGAACATGAACTTGAAATTGTTCAGTCCCACCCACGGGCTGTGGAATATTCCTCCGTCAAAGGTATACCCCTGAAATGCGATCACAACTCCCGCCATGGGCAGGTAGCTGAATACTATGAAAAAAAGTATTGCCGGTGACAGCATTAAAAGTAATATCTTATATTCTTTGAGTTTGCTAAAAAAGGTTTTGCTACCGCTGCGTCTCATTTATCATTCCACCCTGTCAGAATTGTCTTGTGTGCTCTCGCCACACTTTTGCTTTTCATCTGGAATTATAGCACCCCATTGTCATGGTCATAATGGAGTATTTTTCTGTTTTTGTGTAAATTCTTTCGGTCCTTGTCAAATACAGATTTTTCTCATTGACTATGCCTTTTTCATTTCATATAATGAAAATCGATTACTGCAATTACTATAAATCAGAATGCAAAGACTTTTCAGTTCCAAACTTTTTATGGAGTGATCATATTTGGTTAAATTATTGGTGGTAGACGACGAAATAACCTCCAGAGACAGTCTCATCCGGAATATTATGAAAATGAATTTTGATATATCCTTTATCGAACAGGCCGACGACGGTGTGAGAGCTCTGGAAATAGCCGCGCGGTATGGTCCTGACATAGTGCTTACCGACGTGAGGATGCCGCGTATGGACGGGATCGAAATGTCCTTCAAGCTCAAAGCCCAAAATCCCAATGTGAAAATAGTATTTATGAGCGGCTATTCCGACAAGGA
>JAEWSZ010000059.1 GCA_023397905.1 Bacillota bacterium
GGCTCATACAGCCCAAGCATTGTAGCTCCAAGGCTTGCAGAGGGCAGCATTCCTATTGAACCGGTGATCATGGAAGCTTCATCCGAAAGTATATCTCCGAATATATTGCTGGTCAGCACCACATCAAACTGGGCAGGGTTCCTGACCAGCTGCATGGCGGCATTGTCAACATACATATGGCTCAATGCCACCTCCGGATATTCCTTTGCCACTTCTTCCACCACCTGGCGCCAGAATCTTGAGCTTTCCAGCACATTGGCCTTGTCCACGGACATGAGCTTTCTGCCGCGCTTCATGGCCGTCTCAAAACCCACCCGGGCTATCCTCTCCACCTCGGTCCTGTTATACATTTCGGTGTCAAACGCGGCTTCTCCGCCTTCGGTCTCAAGCCTGCCCCTTTTGCCGAAATATATTCCGCCTGTGAGCTCCCGGATAACCATTATGTCTATTCCGTTGCTTATTATCTCTGATTTCAGGGGTGACGCATCTTTAAGCGCGCCGTATATTATGGCCGGTCTGAGATTTGCATAGAGTCCCAGGGCCGCCCTGATTCCAAGCAGTCCAGCTTCCGGCCTTAAATTGCCGGGAACCGTATCCCATTTGGGGCCTCCCACAGCTCCAAGCAGTACGGCATCACTGCTTTTGCATGCGTCTATGGTGGACTGGGGCAGCGGCACTCCGTGCCTGTCTATGGCTATTCCCCCCAGATCGGCTTCTGTAAGCTGAAAGGCATGGCCATATTTCCGCCCTATCAGCTTCAGCACTTCCAGCGATTCGGATATTATATCCGGCCCTATCCCGTCACCGGGTAAAACCGTAATTTTGTAATTCATTTATCGTTCACTCCATTCCTTCAAGGTCTTTGGGTTTTAATTATAAATTCTGCCTGATATATCCCACCAGGCCGTCCGCCGCGATCAGATCCTGCATGAATTCAGGGAATGGCTGCCCCTGATAGGTCTTTCCGGTACTGAGATTTTTGATCAGCCCTTTGTCAAAGTCGATTTCGACCTCCTGGCCTTCTTTTATATCCTCAGCGGCCTCCGCGCACTCTATGATTGGGAGTCCTATGTTTATTGCGTTTCTGTAGAAAATCCTCGCAAAGGTCTCCGCTATGACGCAGGATATGCCCGAAGCCTTGATTGCAATAGGAGCGTGCTCTCTTGATGAACCGCAGCCGAAATTCTTGCCCGCCACCATCACATCTCCTTTTTTCACCCTCTGGGTGAATTTCTCGTCCAAATCCTCCATGCAGTGGCTTGCCAGTTCTGCGGGATCCGATGTATTCAGATATCTTGCGGGTATTATTACGTCTGTGTCGACGTTATTTCCATATTTGATAACCTTGCCTTTAGCATTCATGATTTATCTCCATTTCCGGTGCAGTGTAAACGGTTGTTCCTGCATCCTTTCACACAAAAGTTATGAAAATCCTACTGCCCTTAAAGCTGTTCCGGTCCTGCAATTTTTCCCGCGATAGCCGATGCCGCAGCAATTGCTGGACTTGCAAGATAAACCTCGCTTTCAGGATGGCCCATGCGGCCCACAAAATTCCTGTTGGTGGTGGAAACAGCCCTCTCTCCTTTTGCCAGAATTCCCATATGCCCTCCCAGGCAAGGACCGCAAGTCGGCGTGCTGACCGCTGCGCCCGAGTCTATAAATATGTCGAACAAGCCTTCATTCATGGCCTGCTTCCATATTTTCTGAGTTGCGGGAATAATGATACAGCGGACGTCCTCGTGCACCTTTCTGCCTTTGAGGATCTCAGCGGCAATTCTCATATCCTCGATACGTCCGTTTGTGCATGAGCCGATTACCACCTGGTCTATTTTGATATCGCCTACATTGTCAATGGTCCGGGCATTTTCAGGAAGATGAGGAAATGCCACCGTAGGCTTCACCGAAGCCAGATCGATTTCATAGACCTCCGAATATTCCGCGTCTTCATCCGCCTTATATTCAGCATAGGCTCTCACGGAATGCTCCTTCACATATTCCACGGTTTTTTCGTCAACCTCGAAAATACCGTTCTTTCCGCCGGCTTCTATGGCCATATTGGCCATTGTGAACCTGTCGTCCATTGAGAGAGCCTTCACGCCGTCCCCCGTAAATTCCATGGACTTATACAAAGCGCCGTCCACGCCTATCATTCCGATGATGTGAAGAATGACGTCTTTTCCGCCAACCCATTTCCGGGGCTTTCCTTTCAAAACAAATTTAATTGCCTCCGGAACTTTGAACCAGGCTTCGCCTGTTGCCATTCCGGCAGCCATATCCGTGCTTCCGATACCGGTTGAAAACGCCCCCAGAGCGCCGTAGGTACAAGTGTGCGAGTCCGCGCCTATAACCACGTCTCCGGGCACGACCAAACCCTTCTCAGGCAGCAGTGCATGTTCAACACCCATCTGGCCCACTTCAAAGAAATTTACAATCCCCATTTTCTTTGAAAATTCCCTGCAGGCTTTAACCTGTTCTGCAGATTTTATATCCTTGTTGGGAGTGAAGTGGTCCGGAACTATGGCTATTTTGTTCCTGTCAAAGACCCTGTCCACCCCGATCCTGTCAAATTCCCTGATGGCAACCGGGGAAGTTATGTCATTTCCCAGGACCATATCCAGCTTTGCCTTGATGAGCTGCCCCGGCACTACTTTATCCAATCCCGCATGTGCTGCAAGGATCTTCTGCGTCATAGTCATTCCCATACTGTAAATCCTCCTATAATCATAAATATCTGTTTAATCAATTTAACCGTAAAAAAACACTTTTTATCTCATTTTGAAATCATTATACAATAAGAGTAAAAAGTGTTCTTCATGTTATTTACCGTCATTCCGGCTAATTATGAATGTTTTTTGACGAATTCCTGTATTGCATGGGAGTCATACTGGTCTGCTTCTTGAACATGTCATTGAATCTCTGCTGGTTTGAAAATCCTACGCTGTGAGCTATTTCCCCGACTCTCAGATCTGTTTCCTCAAGCAGCTCACAGGCCCTCTTGATCCTCACATTGAGGAGATACTGCATGGGGCTTAAACCCGTTTCCTCCTTGAAGGCCCGCGTAAAGTAGCTGGGACTCAGGAACACATATTTTGCAATATCGGTTATGGATATCTCCCTTTCGTAATTGTTCAGGACAAATTGTATAGCGGAATGCATGAGCTCCTTGATTTTGGGGCTTTTGTTTTTTATGCTGTTTTCCCACTCGGCTTTTAATGCCCTGGATATAAGTACAAACAGCTCCATCAGCATGAGGTAGTCAAGCAGCTCACTGCCCAGCTGGTCGCTGGACTTCTCTTTCAATATCCTGTTCAAAAGAATGATTATGTCATTCTTCTGGCTGACCTTCAGCTTTATAAATGCACCGGACTCCTTGCCGCTGACAAAGTTTATGAAGTCCTCCAGGGAAGTTTCGGACATAGCGTGGTTGGACTGGTTCATGAATTTAAAGTACAATACAATAAAGTCGCAGCCCACGTCGGAGATAACATCCAGCTTGTGATGCTGGTGAGGCTTTATGATGACAATATCATTGGAGCCCACTGTAACCGCCTGGTCTCCTATCTCAAACTGACCTTCTCCCGATTTGATATACACCATTTCAAAGGCCTCATGGATGCTGAGTCCCTTGGACCATTCAGCATTGCGGTAACGCTCTATGGCTTTTATGTTAGTAACAGGTATAAAGCTGGCCGAACCCAGAACACCTTCCCATGCTTTTGGAATGGACGTCGTCTCCAATTTTACCTCCCCCTTTGTTCCTGTGACTTCTCAAATATGTCCCGGTTTTTTAATACAGGTATATTAACAATACAATAACACAGGCTTATTTGCCGCGGGGTTTTTTACCTGCCTGGGGTTTACGCTCCCAGGGCTTGCCGTTCGCAGCCGCTTTGCCTTTCCCCGGCGCGCCTGATTTTGTGCGCTGGCCCTGCGTTTTGCCCGGCCTTCCGCCGGCGCTTCTTTCGGGCTTACCGCCTGTTTTGTCAAATTTGCCGTAGGCGCTTCTTTCCGGTTTGCCGCCGGATGCTTTGTCAGCTTTGCCATAGGTACTTCTTTCCGGTTTGCCGCCTGTTTTTCCTCCGGAGGGTTTTCCGCCGAATGCCTTATCCGGCCTGCCGCCCGCTCCCAATGGTTTTCCGGCTGATTTGCCGCCAACTGTTCTGTCCGGCTTTACTCCCGATCTGCGGGCATCATCCCTGACTGGTTTTCCGTCTGCCGCCCTATTCTTTGCCGGTGCCTTACCGTCTTTAAACCGGAACTCCCCGGAAGGCTTTTTGTACTTTCTTTCAGACGGCGCTCCGGCTTTTTCATATCTGTCCCCGCCTCTGCCGTAGTTACTGCGTCCTGTCTCCGGCCTTGCACCGGCTTTGCCGTCCTTTTTGAACTTCTTCGGTGGACGGGCCTCATCTTCTCCGTACTTTCTGGGAGTCCGGTTTTCGTCTTTTCCATACTTTTTCGGAGTCCGGGTTTCATCTTTTTCATATTTTTGAGAGGACTTGTCCCCATCTTTTCCATACCTGGCTTTAGACGGCTTCTCAGGGTCCGGCCCCTCCATATTCCGTTTTCTTGGATGTAAACCGTATTCGCTGGTGGTATCCAGCTTTTTACTTGTCTTTCTGTATTCCACTATTGCCCCGTTGTACATGGACTTTGGAATAATCGATATCTTCAGTTCCTTCTCAAACTGTCTTATAAAGGGTATTTCATTTTCAGCCGCAATTGATATTGCAACACCGGCATTTCCGTTTCTTCCGGTCCTGCCTGCCCTGTGCAGGTAGTCCATGGACCTCTCGGGAACATTCACATTAAATATATGGGTCACGCCTTCGATATCAAGACCTCTCGCCGCAATATCCGAAGCTATCAGCAACTGCAGCTTTCCGGATTTAAAATCATCCATGGTCTTTTTTCTGTCGCTTTTTATGTTGGAACCGTGGAGACCGTCGGCCCTCAGCTTGTGGAACTGCAGCTTTTCCGTCGCCTCGGCTATATCCTCGGCATTTGCAAAAAATGCTATGGCCTTGGGAGGATTCAACATGCGCACAAGCTTCCGCAGCACCTCTATTTTGTCCCGTCTTTCCGCAACAAAATAGATATGATCTATGGTGTCCGGAACCTCAATTGCGGTGGTGCTCTTAACCACCTCCGGCTCCTTCATCAGCTGTTTTGCACGCTCGATTGTACGGGCCGACATGGAGGCCGAGCACATCATCAGCTGCCGCTCTTTAAGTGTTGTCTTTATCACGGCTTTGGTCCCATCGATATTATTGTCGTCCAGCAGCCGGTCGGCTTCATCTATAATAATGGTTTTAACCGTATGCGCCGTGATCTTCTTTTTTTGTATCAGCTCAAGTATTCTTCCAGCTGTCCCTACAATAATGTGGGGCTTGGTCCTGAGCTTGTCGACCTGCCTTGTTATATTTACATCGCCTATTACAGGTGTTGAGGTCACTTTCAGCTCCGAGTTCAGGGACAGCAGCTCTATCTGCCTTATTACCTGTATGGCAAGCTCGTGAGTTGGCACAAGTATAATTGCCTGCATTTCTTTTTTATCCGTTTCAATTTTTTCAAAAAGAGGCAGCAGATAAGCAAGAGTCTTGCCTGTTCCGGTCTCCGATTGAAAAATCAGATCTTTGCTTTTCCGGGCCTCCGGAATAACCTTCTGCTGTATTTCAGTAGGCACTGTTATATCCGTAATTTTAAGGGCTTCCACCAACGACCGGTCCAATTCCATATCTTCAAATGTCTGCATCATTTTTCCTCCATGTACCATATATGCACAGGCAATTCTATTGCCTGTGTCAATTCTATTGCCTTTATCAACTTTATTACTTTGAATTTTATTTAACGCCTGCTTTTTTCAATTTTCTCCGCCAGCTCATACAAGTATGTCCAGCGCTCCATCAGGTATTCCAGCTCCTCTTCCATTTTCTGCTGCATGGCCAGAAGCTCCTGCAAGCGCGTGAAATCACTTGAGGCCCGGTCAATTTCAATCTTTACCCTTTCTATTTCACTTTCCTGCTTTGCTATTTTATCATCTATTTCTTCAAATTCCTTCTGCTCCTTGAAGGTAAATTTCAAGGGCCTGTCTTTTCTCTCACCCTTCAGGATATCGGTTTTCCCCGGCTCAGGTCCCTTGGACGGCAAGTCCTGTCTTGCGGCCTGTCTCTCTGCTGCTTCACGGTCAAAGACTTCCTTGTAAGCAGAATAATTGCCCGCATGTTTATTAATATGCCCATTCCCTTCAAAGGAAAAAATCCGGTTTGCCGTCCTGTCAAGAAAGTACCGGTCATGGGATACCGCAATTACAGCGCCGGGAAACTCGTCGAGATAGCTTTCCAGTATTGCGAGGGTCTGAATATCCAGGTCATTTGTGGGCTCGTCCAGCAAAAGTATATTGGGAGCTCCCATCAAAATACCCAGGAGATACAATCTCCGCTTTTCTCCTCCGGACAGCTTTGCAATGGGCGTCCATTGCGCAGCTGGGGGAAACAGGAACCTCTCCAGCATCTGAGAAGCGCTGGCGCTCCCTTTCTTTGTTTCTATATGCTCGGCTATGTTCCGGATATATTCTATGACCCTGAGGTCCTGATCCATATGGGCGTTTTCCTGTGTAAAGAAACCTGTCCTCACGGTATTGCCAATGTCAACGCCGCCTCCGTCAGGTTTGATTTCTCCGGAAATAATCCGCAGCAGCGTTGATTTTCCTATGCCATTGGGCCCTATGATCCCTATCCTGTCATCCCTCAACAAAATATAGCTGAAGTCTTTTATTACCACTTTATCGCCGAAAGCCTTCTCTATATTTTCCAATTCTATTATTTTTCTTCCCAGTCTGGAGGAACCGACCTGTATTTCCACATTCTCATCCTGTTTGGGCGCTTCCGTTTCCTGCAGTTTTTCAAACCTCTCTATTCTGGCTTTTTGCTTGGTAGACCGGGCCTTGGCGCCTCTTCTTATCCACTCCAGTTCACTTTTCAAAAGGTTCTGGCGCTTTCTTTCGGACGCCTGCTCCTGCTCCTCCCGCTGAGCCTTCATCTCCAGAAACTTGCTGTAATTGGCCTGATAGCTGTATAGCTTCCCGTCGTCCAGCTCAATGATCCTGTTGGCCACCCTTTCAAGGAAATACCGGTCATGTGTTACCATGAGAAGCGCGCCTTTCCTTGCATTCAGATATTTTTCAAGCCAATCCACAGAGTCATTGTCTATATGGTTGGTGGGCTCGTCCAGTATGAGCAGTTCTGTGGGGTTTATCAGCGCTCCCGCCATTGCAATGCGCTTTCGCTGTCCGCCCGACAAGGTTGCCACATCGGCGTCAAAATCCTCAATACCAAGCTTTGTCAGGATTGTCTTGGCTTCACTCTCCATGGTCCAGGCATTCAATGCATCCATCTTTTGCATCAGTTCCAGCAGTCTTTTTTCAGACTGCTCATCCCCCGGATTGTCCCTGCATTTCTTCGATATATATTCATATTCCCGCAAAAGCTCCATAAGCGGAGAATGCCCGTTGAAAACCTGCTGAAGAACTGTTGTCCCGTCCTCAAAAGCCGGATTCTGTTCCAGATACCCGGTCCTGATGCCGTTTACTTTTACAATCCTTCCCGTATCCGGATTTTCTATGCCTGCTATAACTTTCAGCAAAGTGCTTTTGCCGGTGCCGTTTATCCCAATAAGGCCGATTTTATCTCCGTCTCCTATTCCCAGCCATATATCCTTGAATAATATTTTTTCACTGTAGCTTTTAGAAATACCCTCAGCCGATAAAATATTCAACCGTAATTCTCCTTCAATTTTTTCATCACATTGATATTATACCATTTAACTATGAAACGGCATAGGTTTCAATTGCGGAGAGTTTTACCCTCAATTCCCCCAAAGAAAAGACCTCCGGCATATCAGCCCCGTTTGTGCCGTCCGGCATAGCCGCATTTCCTGCAGAGCTCTTCCACCGCGGTCCTTGCGGTAAAGCCGTCATAAATGCTCCGGGCTCTCTGTGTTTTCAGGATACTTTCAAGAGGCTGTTCAAAAATGTTTCCCAGCGGTATGCCGCCTTCGCTGTCCAGGCAGCATGGGGTCATCGTTCCGTCCGCCAGAACCGCAAACTGGTCTCTGAGCCCATAGCAGAATACCTTCTCGTCAACGATATCCCTTTCTATATCCGGCCATTCAAACTTTTGAGCCATTTGAAGGAATATATTTTCTCCCAGCTTTATATTCCGGCGCCGGAATATTTCGGTCCGCAGGTCAAAATCCGGCTTAAATACCTGTTCAAGCCGGGCTAATATATCAGAATTCAATTTATTGCCGCCCTTTATTCCCTCACTGTCTCCATTCCAGAGCCTGAACTCGCATATAATGCCTCCGGCGCTTGCTTTCCTGACAAAATCTAAAGTTTGGGACAGGTATGCCTCCAGCTCTGTTTTTTCATCATTTCTCCCGGGATTGGCTTCAAAGCTGTGGAGCGAGATGCTGACCTTACGGAGGGCTGCCGACCTGGTCAACATATTTTTATGCCTATCCAGCAGCGTTCCGTTAGTTGTAATGTTGACCTTTATTCCATTTTCACCGCAGATGGTCAAAAAGTTTTCAAGCTCCGGATTTAAAAGAGGCTCTCCCATCAGATGAAAATATACGTAGTCCGTAAATGGTTTTATCTCATGGATTATATGGCCAAACTCCTCTTTTCCCATGTACTTTAATTCTCTTTTTGTACCGGGACAGAAATCACATTTCAGGTTGCAGATATTTGTTATTTCAATATACACCTTTTTAAATTTCTTCATATTTATCGGGGCCATGCTCCTTCATCCATATTCATATCTATATTCATAATCCATATCCATATGTTTTCCGTGATATTTTTTAATATAGATATTTTACATCAAAAAAGCCATGCAGTACAAAAATATATTACACAAATTGGCATTGAATGATATCATTAAGTTGTGATCAATAATAACTCTGTATTTTTGGAGGTAAGTATATGTCACTTATGACAAAAAAAGCGTTGGCCGCCACACTGAAAAAGCTGATGCAGAAGACATCTCTGGACAAAATTACGGTAAAAGAGCTGGTGGAAGAGTGCGGCGTAAACCGCCAGACTTTCTATTACCATTTTCAGGACATATATGATCTATTGGGCTGGATTTATAGAACTGAAGCGCTGGAAGCCATTGACCATTATAAAACCTATGATACCTGGCAGCAGGGGTTCCTGAAAATATTCCATTATGTTGAAGAAAACCGGGCCGTATGCCTGAATACCTTCCATTCCCTGGCAAGAGAGCATCTGGAGCAGTTTTTGTACAGCGTGTGCTATAATCTTCTCATTGACGTGGTGGAAGAAGTAGTCCACGGTACCTCAATATCCCAGGAGTACAAAAGCTTCATAGCGAATTTTTACAAGTTCGGTTTTGTGGGCTTGCTAATGGAGTGGCTGAAATCCGGCGCTAAAGAAAAGCCTGAAGATATCATAAATAAATTAAGCAAGCTGGTTGAAGGAAATATAAGCAAAGCCATTGAAAATTATGCTGAAAAGTAGCAATGTAGCAATTAAATCTATTTAAACAATTTATAATTATACAATAATTTGCCCCTGTGTTTTTATACAGATCGCTCCTTGTGTATAAAGTTTGTACATCCGCCTCCCGGTGTCTATGGCAGCGGACCTTCCGCAGTAGTATAGTTGAGCCATGGAAAAATATTAATTATTTTGTGGAGGCGGAAAATGATGAACAAAGATTACGGAAACAAACAGGTCTATTTTGTCGGCGGCGGTCTTGCCTCTCTTGCAGGCGCCGCATATCTTGTGAGAGATTGCGATTTCAAAGGTGAGAACATACACATTATCGAAGGGATGGATATACTTGGAGGCAGCAACGACGGAGCCGGAAATGTGCAAAACGGTTTTGTCTGCCGCGGAGGAAGGATGCTGAACGAGGAAACCTATGAAAACACCTGGGAGCTGCTCTCCTCCATCCCTTCCCTGGAACACAAGGGCATGAGCGTTTGCGATGAAATCCTGAGCTTCGACCGGGATCATCCCACACACGCAAACGCAAGGCTTATTGACAGGGACGGCAAGATACTTGATGTAATGAGCATGGGTTTTAACAACGCCGACCGTATGGCTCTGGGAAAGCTGATGTTTACTTCCGAGGAAAAACTGGATAATCTAAGGATATGCGACTGGTTTGCCGGCACACCTCACTTTTTTGAAACTAATTTCTGGTATATGTGGCAGACCACCTTTGCATTCCAGAAATGGAGCAGCCTGTTGGAATTCAAACGATACATGGATAGAATGATATTCGAATTTTCACGTATCCAGACCCTTGAAGGCGTCACAAGAACACCTTACAACCAGTACGAATCTGTAATTCTGCCTCTGAAGGCTTATCTTGACAGTTTCGGAGTGGATTTCAGCATAAAATGCACCGTGACAGATCTTGATTTTGAGGAAGGCGACGGCATAACTGTAACTGCCATTCATTACACTGACAACGGCGAAGACAAAATGATCCAGCTGCATGATGGCGATATCTGTATAATGACCAACGGCTGTATGACCGATTGCGCAACACTGGGTGATTTCAAAGCCCCAGCCGCATATAAACCCGGAAAGCCAATATCAGGGGAGCTGTGGCAAAGGATTTCTTCCAAGAAGAAAGGTCTGGGAAATCCGGCGCCTTTCTTCGGAAAACCTGAGGAGAGCAATTGGGAAAGCTTTACCGTAACCTGCCAAGGCAATAAACTCATTAAGCTTATTGAGGATTATTCCCGCAATGTGCCGGGATCGGGCGCTCTGATGACCTTCAAGGACTCAAGCTGGCTGATGAGCATTGTTGTGGCGGCCCAGCCCCATTTCAAAAACCAGCCGGAGGATACCACCATTTTATGGGGCTACGGACTCTATACCGATAAACCCGGCGATTATGTGAAAAAGCCAATGCGGGACTGTACGGGAGAAGAGTTGTTAATTGAGCTCATACACCATTTGCATTTTGAGCAGTATTACGATGAAATCATGGGAAGCACAGTGAATGTCATACCCTGCATGATGCCGTATATTGACGCGCAGTTCCAGCCACGGGCGATGAAGGACCGCCCCGAAGTGGTCCCCTCGGGCTCCGCCAACTTTGCAATGATCAGCCAGTTCGTAGAAATACCGGAGGATATGGTCTTTACGGAAGAATATTCGGTAAGGGCCGCCAGGATTGCCGTATATAAGCTGCTGGACATTAATAAGAAAATTTGCCCGGTAACTCCGTACAAGCATGATATAAGAGTCCTTTTAAAGGCTTTAAATACGGCTTTCCGCTAATTAACCTCCTGACACGGAGCCTGTTACAAAACATATTAATTTTGCGGCATCGTCTTTATTTGGGGCGGTGCCGTAATTTTAAGCAAGTCCGGTATAGTATGTAAATATCAGCTGTACTGATCTGCTGATACAATACAAGGCGGAGTTATTTCCACCGGATTTTCACTCTTTTTCACTCCTTTCAGGTTTTGCTCCCGCAAAGCTGGTGAGATTTATTTTCCTTGTGTGCTGCAAACCGGCAATTTCAACGTTCCTGATTAATGCAAATAAGTATGTGCCGTTTTCGATCACATTTGTTTTGGGATTGCCATTGATATAAACCCTGGAAGGTTCCTCAGCTTCGGGCCAATATTGAAGCATTGCCGTATTTATTCTGTCCTCCAGCATTGCAGGATCATCAAGCTCACCCTGAAGCACCGGTTTATTGCCGGATTTAATGACATACCTGAGCTTTCCTCCCTGTGAAACCGTGGCGCACAGCAATAAGTTATTATCAATGTTTAGGCCGTTCCAATTGCAGTTTTTATCAAATACGGTGAGAAAAGCGCCATTTGCCGAAGCAATATCTATTTCAACGCCTTCAAGCAGCTTCTGGCCCGTTTCTTCGGAAAATCCCCTTGACACCCCTTCAATGCTGAGATCCACGTTAATCTGCTGAACAGCCGCCGTCACCCCATAATCCATAGCCCTGGATATGGTATTTCGCTTATATGTAAAAACAGAATAATCCGCCATATTGAGAAAAACCACCAGGACCAGGAGTACCACCGATATGCCGATAAACAACACTCCCAGTCCTCCGCCGGTCTCATCCCGGCAAAAGCCTGCTGTATTATCTCTGGCCCGCATTCCGGTTCTTTTCAATACGGCAGGTGGCCTTAGCCTTATAATAGAGTTTATCCGTCCCATTGCCGTGAGCCCCTTCCATCCGGGACAGAGTGCTTTCATTTTCCGATTGAACATATATGCTGAATATTTCACCCCTATCCATTACATTTCCCGGAGTATAGGCGCCGAGTCCGGATATGCTTCCATCGGACTGCAGCGTTCCGTACTCCATTATTACATCCGTATCCTCAAAGTCTCCAAACCTTTTGAGCTCATCAACCAGTTCTTTCCTGTCTCCGGCTGTCATGACCCCTGTTATCATCACTTTATGGGCTACGGCGTCTATTGCATTTTTTATATATTTCTGTTTTGTATCATACTCATAGAAGGCCATGCTTTTTAAAAAAATCAATGCGATTACAGGAATGATTATTATGAACGCGTATATTTTATTCATTTATATGCCATGCCCCGCATCTCGCATAAAACATCATGAAAGCCGGCATGGGCTCGGTCCCCCTTTATAATTTTTTTAAAATTTCTTCCAACCTTGAAAGCCTCCCTTTCCGGTTATTTTATGTTTTCATTCAGATCCTTTACACTCCGGTATACCTCGCTGCCCGTATCTGATATCAATTGTGATACAGGCAGTACTGTGCCAATGACAAGCGCCACGCAGAGTGCGAACATTATTATTGCAATGAGTATATTTTTCATGTGTTACCTCGCAATGGCTCCGCTTAATGTGTTGATTTTGGTATCCACCGTGTTGAGCTGCGTTTCCACCTTTGTTCCGTTCTCCTTCCCGTGTTCCGCAAGCGGTATTATTACCGCAATAAACAGTGCCATTGCTATGGCAAACATCGCAATCGATAAAATAATTTTTTTCATAATTCCTGTCTCCTGTCTTTTTATTGTTTGAATAAATTTTTTAAAAGGGTGTATCTTTGAGTGGCTCATGTGATTTATTTGAAAAGCCCCTGCACTGCCGGCAATGCTGCTCTGCCCTCTGAAACCGCACTGCCGCCCGTATCAGTTCCATGCTCCATCAGAGGAATGACAGCTCCGGCAATAAGAGCCAGAGCAATGGCCAGCATAGCTATACTGATAATTATTTGCTTCATATTTTCCCTCCCTACATAAATTCAAAAGCTTTGTAAATCATGTCAAGCATGGGGTCCAGCAACAATCTTGCAAGCTCGTAAACCAGCGGCGCAATGCTGAGAAACGCCACCAGATCAACAAAATCCATTGTTTCATCAGCTGTCATTATCATCGCCTCATCCCTTTCCATCACCCCCCTCTCCATGATCTGAAGTGCCGTCTCCCTGTCGGAAAGGCTGTAAACCTCCAAAATATTGGCCATATTTGACAGGCTTTTTATATTCCTGCTTCTGAGGTAACCAAAGGCCCTTTTTTTGTCATACTTGAAAAGCTGAGAAAATTCATGAAAATATTTTGAATATATTCCGGAGGATTTTTCAAGCTCATATATGATATCCAGTGTCTTTATACCCTCCACCCTGGCCAGCAGTTCAAAAATATATTCCAGCTTGATTATCTCCCTTTTATAGACGCTTCCCCTTATGACCCACCTGATTATGAGGACAGCCTCAGGTATTAAGAATGAGAAAAAAATTATGATGATATTGCTGAAGCTGATCATTTTGAGGCTTTTTACATCCTCCAGTGTGTTTAAGAACCATTCGGTATTTTCCTTTAAGACTTGCTGGTCCGAGGTATTGAGATATTCCGCAGCAGCCTGTTCCGCCAAGGCATACTTTTCCTGGTATCCCTCTCTGTCAAACTTGCCGCCGGCCTTCACTCTGCCGAGAATCTGCGTAAACAACTCATATTTGGAACCATCCGGAGTGCCCCTGTCATAAAAAACATTTGCTCCTGTTCCTGATGTTTCAATAATAACTTTAGTTTTATATGAAAAATTGCTGTATCCCATTATGAATATAAAAGCGGCGCACAGGACAAAACATATTATTTTCAGAAAATACAGCTGCTGCAAGCTTATTCCGGCCTCGCTGAGTTCCAGTATCCTGGCCTGAAATTTATTTGGCAATAGCTTATTGCCAGCCAGCAAATCCAGCGGTTTACGGATTATCTTCCCCGATGTCATGCGTTCCAGAATATGGGGCAGCGTTATTGTGTCACCGGATTTCCCCCTCAGTTTCTCAGATATTTTCAACGTTTTATAGCCTAATCCCAAGATCAGCAGTATGACTCCTGCGGCTATCAGCAAAACAACTGTCAATGTATTTGGCATTTTTCTCTCCTTTTTCTACATTCTGCGCAGCAATCTGACTGCCAGCAGGGCTCCCATAGAGAACACTACTATTTTGGCGAAGGACGAAGTTGCGTCATAATACAATCCGGCGTCAATTCCTAAAATGGTTCTGTTCAGAAGTATAATGGCAGGCAGGCTGAAAACGCTTGCGGCAACTGTAAAAACCTCATACCATATCAATCTCTTATTTTTCTTTTTTTCCATGTTGTTGTATCTGGTTATGGTCCTGTTCAGCTTATACAGCTGGGCTACCAGCTCCCCTCCATTTTCCCTGTAATTTACCAGAAGCAATATGAATATATTGAACCAGGTGTCATTGATCTTATCTCTGATAATGCAAAGGCTATGATTCAGGTCGCTGCTGTCGGATACCCTGCCCGCTATCCTTCCCAGGGATTTGTCAATGCTTTTACTGCACTCATACAAGGCTGGCTTTATTCTGTAATGGATCATAAAGGAACTTCTGAAACTGTCAATAAGCAGAGGGATCTTCAGTCTCAGCCTGTATTTCATATAATCCACAAGTAGCGTAAATATATAATAGGGGACCATAATACACAGGATCATTGTAATCAGCCTTGTGTACCATAGATTGAGAACCGCGTTTAAGGAAATATACATCAACACTCCCGCTGCGGGTATTATCAGGGTGGATACTGCAACTATACTTCTCTGCCGCCATTCCTCCAACATGAAATATGATATTGAGCTGTCAAGCTTTCCTGAAAGGATACTAAAGGGGAACTTATTTGTTATGAATTCCAAATACTTGAGATATCTATTGTTTTTGATCCGGACCCTCTTTGCGCCCTTATTATAATGCGAGCTTCTGTATATTGATATGTACATCCCCGTCAGCACCAGTAAGGCTCCGGTCAGGAGCATTGCCAGGTAAAAGCGGTTTTGGGCAATAGTATCCGTAATATCACGAAGCCTGTCCATCGCTAAATACTGCATGTTTAACCTCCATATTTCCATATGCGCATCCCTTGCCGGCTGAATTGACCTCAGCCTTTCAAACCGGTGTCTGCGATCCCGGCTGTTCCACCTGAAATAATCTGCGGAGCTCTTGGACCTCCGTATTTGTCATTTCATATTCCATGCAGGACAGCAGCTGTTCCCTGGACAGTCCGTTTTGATTTGCCCAATACCTGCCGTTTTCCTTATCAAATATAAACAGGTCATTTATCTCAAAAGACATATTCTCTTCCCTGGCAATGACCTCTGAGACCTTGTATACATATCTCTGTCCGGTTTCACGGTCAAGCTTTATATGCACCACCAGGTCCACCGCATCCGCCACATCGAACTGCGCCTCTCTATAGTCTGTGTAATAACCCGTCTGCATCAGAAGCTGCCGCAGATCATGGATCATACGCCTCGTGCTTGAAGAATGAAATGTAAAGAGACTCCCCCTTGCCTGCCGCAGCATTGCCTTTATCATCTCGAAAGCCTCATATGAATTCCTGACCTCTCCGTAAATCACTATATCCCTGTTCAATCTGAAAAATATCTCCGTGATGTCAGAGGGCTTGAATTCCTTGGTATACTGCAATTCAACAATATTCTTTTCAGGATAATTGGAGGAAATATTGAGTTCATGGATATTTTCCGCCAGACCGATGCTGATATCCGGGTCAAGCTGTTTAATAATCAATTCATCTGCCGCAGTTGTCTTACCTGAGCCCTGCTCTCCGATGATCGCGACATTCCTCCTTCCCCTGCCGGCAAGGAGTTCAATTATTCTGGAAATCCTCTCCTCCACAAAACTGTTGCGGTATTTCACCAGTTGTGCCTTTGAGGCGAACAGCCGCACATTGACCACATAGTATTTGGAAAGCGGCGGCCTGAGCGCCGTCACCCTGGCTCCGTTTTTCAATATGGCATTGACCAGCGGAGTTCCGGCATTCATTTCCTCCTTGGCCGTGGATGTCAGCCTGTTCTCGACAACCCTTCTGTAGCTTTCCTCATTTCTGAATGCAAAACGGGCATTGGGAATGCGCCTTTTGATGCCATTATACTGAAGCCAGATATAGTCCCTCCTGGTACAGGCCACCTCATTTAATCCCGGATCAAAAATCAATTCATCCAGTATCCCATAGCCGTAGACCTCCTGGTATATAATCTGGGTCAGTTTCTGAAGCTTTATATCAAAATCGTCCGAAAGGCTTATGGAATACTTGTCCAGATACCCTGCTATATGGCAGTCAATGGGTTTAAGCGGATGGCATTCGCTATCTCCGGTATAGATATTTTTGTAATAATCTATGTGATATTCCATTATCAGCTGATCGATACTATCCGCATTTATCAGTTCGGATTTTTCAATCAGCAGAAAATAAATACTGTTTTGCATAAACTCTCTTGCACCTGTGCTCCCGTCAATGGCAAGAAGCTTTTGAGCCTGTCGCGCCTCCTCAAGATATCCGGCCCTGCTCTCATGAATATCTTTCATTCCGCTTAAACCGTTTATCCTCAATTCTTCTTCGATATAATTCATTAATTCTTTCAGGCATAATTTTTGAATGACCCTCATCATGACCTCCTGTAAATTTAATTGTGTTCCATACTCTGAAAAATTCCTCTGAAGCTCCTCAAATACCATCTGGGTTTCTCCTTTACGGTTCCTTTTTGAGGAATCAGTCCCAGCGCTTCAAGAATATACTTTGAAATTCTCTTGGCTGAATTGTTGCATTTTGTTTCCCGCTGCAGATATAGGTGAAGGCTGTCCTTATTTTTCATTTCCTGAAGAGTCTCGCAATATTCCATGGAATATACTTTTTTCAGACCGTATTTTCGTTTGATGTCTGTTACTCTGGGATAAATATTGCGGTATTTGGACATCAGGTATAATATATCCTGATTGTACGGAGCCAGTCCATCCTTGACACGGCTTAACTCCCTTATGCTTTCATTGTCCTGGTTATAAAGCTTCAGCAGCATGTCGGCTTTCTTTAAAACCATATTTGTAAGTACATTTTCCATACCTGAAACAGTGTCGAATATTACAAGATCAAAATCATTCTGCAGCTTTTGAAATAATCTGGCGTATTTTTCAGTATTCCGGACCGCATATGAATTTGACATGCGGTAGGAACCCAGAAAATATATGCCGTTGTACTCGGGAATAATGCTTTTCAATGTCTCTGATTTTTCATCCTCGAAAAATTCATAGTTAATAAGATCCTCCAGTCCCGTGTCGGACTCATCGGCTCCCATTAGTCTGTAGAGTGAGGTATATTGCCTGTTGAGACAGCATACCAGTATTCTCAAATCCTTGTGAGCCATTTCTCTGATTTGTTTTGACAGCATATATGCAACAACCGATTTGCCGGATTTCTTGACATCCGACCAGACAGCCAGTACTTTACCCATATATTCCTCCTTTCTCAGCTTTGCGCGCTGTCACAGTAAAGCTCATAAACCAGCTTTCCTGCGGATATGGCAGTATATATTTTTTCTCTTTCGCTCTTATCCAGTACAAGCTCCATATAGGCAGTCCGGGAATTTACGCCTGTTATGGAGCTGAGAGGAGTTCCCGACTCATCCAGCATATCCTGGACTTTTATTTTGGTAAGGACCGGTTCCGGCAGAGTACCGGTCTCCCTTTTCAGCCCTATATCAATATAGGAGCCTTTATGTATGAGATTGGCCAGTCTTTCCTCAATGCTGACCGGCAAAACTACTATTCTGTCACCTTCCTGAAACCAGTTACTTTTTTCGAGCAAATCCCTGTTTCTCATGAAATCGCTCTGTGCTATTTTTATTCCGGCTTTCTTCCCAAGAACTTCATTTACATCCGTCAGAAAGGAACTGCTCACAACCGATTGCTGTACCAGCTTTGTCCTGACATGTCTTTTTTCTATAACTGTACCCTCTTCAATGTCAACGGCGGCTACTACCACCGGAACATACTTTTCTGTATCCAGAGGATATTTTTTAAAAATGTAAACCAATGCCAGAGAATTAAGTATCATAAATATTCCCAGACAAATCAGTGTTGTTTTTATAATTATGCGTTTGCTCATGTTATCTGAGTCCTCCTGTTGCTTCCACTATTACTTGCATTGTTTATTAATTTCTTTAATCCGCTGCGGAGCCTTTTCCTTTTGTAGTAAGAAAAGGTGCCTGAAATTACGTCCCATATTGAATCCTCAAACCCGCCCGAAGTGATGCCGCTGAATTTCAGAGGTTCACCAAAGCAGCTGTACATCCACATGAAATATATTTTTTGATCATATGGGATTTCAAAAATTTTTGAATGGATTATCAGGTCCTGAAGCTGCCGGGTATCCTGATTTAACAGAATGCTTTGCAAAATATTCCGTGAAGCCAGCTCTCCCTTATAAAATTTATTAATTATAAATGAAGTCCTGGATATGCACTGGGATATCAGACCCTCAACTTGCAGCAGCCGTCCCAATTCCGACATATTGTACGGATTCATGTCGGATACTATGAATATGTGATTAAGATATTTTTCAGTTGATTTTAATAGAGACATGTCCATATCCACAAAGATAAAAGAGAATGTGTCCGGCAGCTGTGATAAACTCCTGTATAACAGCAGTCCGTCGGATATTATTTTTTCTCTAAGATGGTTGAAATTCACGTAATACAGATTGGAAGTGATTTTTGAGGGCTCTATGTAATCAGCGTTGTCTTTCCTGATGTCCAGGCTCTCCTCCAGCCTTCCCGAAAGGCTCAAATCCACTATGCATATTGGGGTGGGGCCTCTGGCCATATATTCGGAAACAGCCGCTGTCATCGTTGATACCCCGCAGCCGCCGGAGCCTGTAAATGCAATTATTCTGGTCAAAGGCTGCTCGACAGCGGCAGGGTTTCTTTTCTGAATATCCACATTATGCAGACTCAAATATCTGAGTTCTCTCATTAGTAAAGCCGCCGTCTTGTACCTCATAGCCGGATTACGGTCGATACATTTCAGAAGGATTTGAAATAATCCCGGCGACAGATACTCTTCATACTGCCTTTTTTGATAAAATTCAGTTGGAATTCCCGGATCTCTGCCTGTAATCAGCTGGATCAGAGTTATTCCCAGTGAATATATATCTGCCGTGGTCCCGGTCCGGCCTCCTAAAAATTGTTCCGGGGCCGCATACCCTTTGGTTCCGATAAAAGCCGTTTCATTTCCCGGCTCCTTCCCTGGCGGTTTTGAGGCACTGCCCTCCCGGGATGTACCATCTTCCCCTTCTGAGATTAACGAGGAAACGCCGAAATCAATAAGTTTTATAAAACCGTCGGAAGTGAGAATTATGTTGTGAGGTTTCATATCTCCATATATAATGGGGTATGGCTTCTGGCAATGCAGATATTCCAGCACACTGCAGAGTTGAATCCCCCAGTCGATAACGGTTTGTTCATCAAACCTGCCTTTAGCCTCAAGCTCTTCTTTCAGGCAAACGCCTTCAATGTAATCTTCTACAATATATACCGTATTTTCATCTTCATGAATATCGCATATGCGCGGCAGTGCGGGATGATTCAGACGTTTTAATATTTCTGGTTCGATATAACCGCTGACCGAGGTTTGTTTGCCCTTTGCGATTTCTTTCACCGCCCATAAGTTTCCCAGCGTCTTGTTTTCAGCAAGAAAAACCTCTCCACAGCCGCCGCTGCCCAATTTTTTTATGTATTTGTATTTTGAAAAAAATGAATTTTCCTGCATGTGGAAACCTCCGTGAGAAATGGTTTGGAAATGCCAGAAGAGTGGAAATTAAAAGTATGGAAGCTAGAAGTGAAGGACTAGAAGTTCAGAACTATGGAAGTTTAGAAGTGCAGAATGAAAACCTGAACCCAATTAAATCCGGATCTGACCCGGAATCTGAACCTGAATTAGACCTAACCTGGACCGATATCTTAATCCGAATCGGATTTAATCTCGATCTGAATTAAATAACCAAACTTTAATACAAGCTTTATTTTGAATTTTAACCTGAATCTGAACCATAGATAAAAACTTGAAATTATAAAACCGGTTGAAATTGAGAGAATACATCTAATAGAAATTCAATAAATGTAAATCATTTCTAGTAATGTAAATTATAATCCATTTAATTCCATAATGCAACACTTTTTTTTATTTTTATAAAAATTTTTTAATGTTCGGTATTTTTTGCCGCAGCAGTCTCCTGAATTATTAATTATACACCTTCCAGGTTAAAGTCCGGGATATACATGGTATTCGCCGACTGCCGCTCCTGGATATAGCCTTCCTCCAACCCCAGCCTGTATAAATGGTTGACAACCCTTTCGTATTCGTTTCTGGTTATGGGCCTGTCAATTTCAGGGAAATTATGGGCCGCATAATACGGAGTGTATTGGCTCATTAAAGAAATATACACACTTTTGGGCAAATTTTCACTTATCCAGCTTAGAATTTTCATGCTCTCTTTTGTATGCCCAGGTAAGATCAAATGCCTGATAATCAGGCCGCTCCGTATTATTCCCGATTCATCCAGCACAGGGCTGCCCACCTGACGGAACATCTCAATAACGGCTTTTCTGCTTACCTCAGGATAGTCCATGGCTTTGGAATATTTCATGGCAGTATTGCCGGAACAGTACTTCATATCCGGAAGGTACACATCGATAAGCCCTTCCATGGTTTTAAGCGCCTCCGCAGTTTCGTACCCGTTTGAGTTATATATGACGGGAACCGTCAGTTCGTCGCGTTGCTTAACTGCCGTCAAGGCCTGCCTGATCGGCTTCATATAATGGGACGGATTCACAAGATTTATATTGTGCACCCCCTTATTTATCAGCTCAATAAAGATTTCCTGCAACCTTTGTACCGTTATGGCTTTTCCGAAATTGTCCTGGCTGATATCATAGTTCTGGCAGTATATGCATTTGAGATTGCAGCCTGAAAAAAAGACTGTTCCGGAGCCTTTTGTGCCACTGATACAGGGTTCCTCCCACATATGCAGGGATGCACGGGCTATTCTGAGCTGTTCAGGCACACCGCAAAATCCCAGATCCCTTTCACGGTCAATTTTACATTCCCTTGGGCACTGTCTGCAAATTTCGCTCATCATTCAATCTCCATAATACATAATATAAGTATCTTGTCACAATTTCCCAGACACTGCAATACAAGCCTGTTGATACAGTTTTAACTCATTTGCTATAACCTGGTCCCATTATTTTTTATTTACATTCCCAATAAATAAAAATATAATAAATCTTAGGTATAAAATAGTCAATAGTAATATCATCATATGGAGGTTTTATTCCAATGCAGCTTAACCCGGTTGCTTATGCCCAACGCAAAAGCGTTTTACCTAAAAATATATTTCTTGCAATTATATATATATTGATACTGCTTTTTATAATAATCGGAGTGGTTTCGTTTTTTTCAGCCTGGAAAATCGCACATCCTTCAAAGCTGGCCACACCGCAGATATCTTCAAACATAGCTCCTGATTATAGTAATATCAGCTTTTACAGCGAATCCAAAGAAAAGATGAATGGCTGGTTTTTTCCATCTCTGGGTTCAAAAACAACAGTTCTTATGGTTCACAGCTATGGCAGGAACAGGCTTGAATTTGACGAAGAGACCTTCAAACTGATAACGAGACTAAAAAATGAGGGCTTGAATGTTATGGCCTTTGACTTAAGAGGTTCCGGCAATTCTTCCGGCTCGATTTCCACCTTCGGCAGAAACGAAACCGCCGATGTTTTGAGCGCAATAAAATATTTGAAGCAGCAGGGAACCGAAAAGATAATCCTCATGGGATTTTCCACCGGCGCCTCCTCCTGTCTTTCAGCCATACCCCAAACCCCATACAGGGATAGTATAATCGGCGTAATAGGCGACAGTCCCTACGCGACCATTGACAGTTATATTGATTATTCTATTAAGCAGAACAGCTGGCTGCCGAAGATCCCATTCAAGTACACCACCGGATTTATAGTTAAAAAGCTCACTAAAGCCACGGAGGATATGGATATCATTCCTCAGATACCATCCATAATTCCCACCCCCATCCTCCTTATCGACGGAGAGCAGCAGGATATGCCGGCCTCCGAAAACACCCGGCTTTTATATGAGCTGTACTTCCGGAAGTCCCCTGTGCCCGCCCATTACTGGAACTCCGGGGCTCAGCAATATGGCGGCAGTTTTCTTGAGCAGCCCGAAAAGTATATGGATACCGTGGTCGATTTTATTAAAGAGTGTATTGAGGATGCGAAAAAGGATAAGTAGGTTATTACTATATTTTTACACTTAACTTCCTACAGTCTCTGATTGCTACAGCTTAAATACTCCCTCAATCCCATCTGCATGATACGGATACTATTTCTTTTTATCAAAATAATATGACTGCTGTGGTAATTTAGCTGCAATGTTATAGCCGTTATTTACCATTTTCCCCCGTTTAACCTGACGTATCTCACTGCTGAGTTTATCCATTGATTCCTTTACCTTTTTATTATTGGATTCCTCCAGACTCTGAATTTGCTTTGTTACATCATATATCGCCGTAACAACCTGCTTCAATTCTGAAGAACCATTGAGCTGAGTCGCCCTGATCTCTTCAAGGCTTTTCACTCCCAGTACCGACTTCAATCTCGCAAAATACACCTCAAATGCCTGGTCCAACTCATCAATAATATCCATCCGCTTCTGTTTCTGGTCAATGATGCTGTGCAACTCTTCGGCATTATCCTCTGTGATCACAGTGCTCTGTTTTTCTGTCAGTTTTAAAATCTCTTTTAAGCTGTCAAGTTTTTTCGTTGATAACTCAAAAAGCTTTTGTATATATTCATCGGCAGTCATAGCTTCCTCCCAATATCCCATTAACATTTATCCAACATAAATTTATTTAAACCATATTATTTCATAAAACTAATAGGTGTTTCAATATCAAGACAATACACCCCGCATTCCCAAAGGATTACGAGGTGTTGTTTGAATTTCCAATATTGTATATTTACTTTGCAATTACCTCTGACTCTGCCACAGCAGGTACCTGAGTCTTTGCAAGCTTCATAGCCTGAGCCCAGGTATCCCTGAGTTCTTTGGCCATGCTAAGGACTTCCTCAAGGATAGCCTTATCTTTATTCAGATTAGCTTCAACGAGCCTTCTGTACATGTAATCGTATAAAAGTTCCAGATTGTTTGACACCTCAAAGCTTTTATCAAGAGTTGTCATAAACTCAACTATAATAGCCTGTGCCTTTACCATGCCATTATTAGCCTTTTCCAAATTTTGAGTCTCAACACCTGCTTGAGCCTGCATTAAAAATTTTACCAAACCGTTATACAGCATCAACGTCAATTCTTCAGGGCTCGCTGTATTTACTGAATTTTCCTTATACTGATTATAACCGTTACTCAACATTAGCTAGCATCCTCCTAATAGACACTTTATATTTTATACCTGGTAGTTCAAATTATATTAATTGCAACATCATTGCTGACTCATGCCAAATTGTTGCATTATCCAACTCTGCTGCTCATTCATCTTGCTTAAAGCCGATTCCATTTTAGCAAACTTGTTATATAAAGCATTTTCTTTTTCAATCAGCCTATTATTCATATCTGTGACCTGACTGTCAAAATCCGATATTTCCTTATATAAAACATTTGAATACTCCGAACGGTCACCAATGATACCTGCCTTTTCCAGTAATGAACCCTTATTGCCGCCATTGTCTGTGCTTGTTCTAATAGCATCCTGAATTATATCGGATAATTTAAATGCAATACCTGATTCCTTGTATCTCTGGTTTCTTAAAGTTGAATCATTCATAGCCTCATAATAAGTGATATCTGAACTGCTTGTAAACAAATTAGCTACTTCTTCCGGTTTTGTAGCAAGGGCATCTTTCAGTTTGGCTTCATTAATTTCAAGCTTACCCCTTTGCGTATAATCAGAAGATGTAGTTATACCAATTGAAGAAAACGATATGCCTACGCCCTGCACTGCCGCATACAGTGCAGTTCTCATTTGATTTACTATACTTGATACAATACTGTCATTTCTCAATAGACCTGATTTTGCTTTATCTTCCCATTGTTTTATCTGATCTTCTGACATTGCAGCTTTTTGTTCATCGGTTAACGGCAGGTAATCACGGTTTACCTTTTCATTAATCTTGCCGTTGAGCTTGTCGATTATTTCATTATATTTGTCTACAAAGGTTTTAATATAATCGTAAGTATTTGTGGTGTCACTGGCGATAGTTACACTGATGGGATCAACTCCTCCGCCTGATGTAAAATCATTTTTAATATTGAAGGTTATGCCATCATAAGTAAAAGAATTGCTGGGCCTCACGATTGTGACATCGCTGCTGTTCCCTCCCAAACCCGATATGGTGACACTGGCATCCGTACCGTAGACCGTATCCGTCACATTAAAACCAAGCGCCTCCATGAACCCATCCCCATCTGAAGGTTCAATATCTTTGACTGTTAATTGACTGGCAGCACCCGTATCACCGGATTCAATCTTGAAACTGTTAGTTGTGAGATCATATTTCATTTTTACATTGAGAGAAGTATCAGCATTTACTGTTTTAATAATATCATTTAAAGATGTGTCCTTTGAATTAAATCTAAAATACTTCCCATTTATTGAAAAAGTGATGTCGTTTGCCGAACCGTCAATTTTAGCTGCAAATGCCGTATTGTTAAATGCACCCTTGATGTCATATATCTTGGCTGTCAAATCAATTTTATTAGACATGTTGCCTTGTTGCAGTCCCAGTGCGGCATTAGCTCCGGAATCAGTTTTATCTATGGATACCGACTGGCTTGATGTATACGTAACCTTTCCATCAGTATTTTTAAAGGTTATATTCGCACTTCCTCCAAAAGCCGCATCAGCAGCGGCCTTAATAGCGGCGGCCAGGTCGTCGGCATTTGTATAAACCTCCCCCGCAGCCAATGTCACAGTTTTTTTAACTCCGCCTATGGTAAGATCAAATTTATTATATGAAGGAATAGTTACAAACGGAGCATCTGCAGTAGGCTTTACACCAAACAGTACATCAGCCCCATCATTATATACAGTCCCTATACTAAATGAATCTGTGTCCCTGGTCGTTGAAAAGCTGATTCTGTTGTCTGCCGTAAGTCCTACTGTTATTTTTGAAACACCGCTATCCTTTCCAAACGCAGCATCAATTTTGTTCTGAAGTTCGGTTTGTAGCTCTGCAACAGTGCTTACATTACTTATTGTAAACTGTCTTGTGACATTATTCAGAGTAAATTCAAATGTGTTGTTTCCATTTGATGCTTTTATATTTTGTACATCGGCATCGGTTAAAGCTACAGTTCCCTCAACTGGCCTGCTGACGCTGCTTCCAGAAACCTCAGCGCTGGTTGCCGCTTTTAAGCTTTTAATAGTATATGTACCGGCTTTGGCATTGGCTCCCGGAGTTACTGAAACGTAGTTAGTAGCATTCGTCGTCGAATAAGACGAAGAAAAACTTGCAAAGGAATTTATGGATTTTAAATTTTTGCTTGAAAGCGTATCAAAGTATTCATTATAAAAACTCTGAAGTGTAGATGTTATATCCCTGTATGCATCGGTTTTCCATAAATCAACTTGTCGTTTTTGAATAAGCTTGTCCAGCTTGGCCTGATCCGCAGCCATCATCTGCTTGACCAGCGTATCCGTATCCATACCCGACACCAGACCGGTAAGCCTCATGCTATTGTTTAAGTAACTTGATATATTATTCGTCGCCATATTATTTACCTTCTTTCGTCAACAAAAATTCCAGCCATTTCGCAAATCTTCGCTACCATGTCCAAAATTTTTTCATTTGGGATTTCTCTTATAAGTTCATCCGTTTCTGAATTAAAAACCTTGACAACTATTTCATTGGTGGCCTCATGGATAGAGAATTCAAATCTCCTATTTCCCCCCATAATAGCTTTATTTGCCTTTTGTATCGCCTCAATTACCACCCGTTCCGAAACAGGCATATTATCCTTGTCATATTCATTTATCTGAGAAATATTTTTAATGTTGGCTTGAGACCATTCCTTATTTCCTTGAATACCCGCAAGATTACCTTCATCGTTTGTATTTATTTTTTTTGCCGGCTCAACCGTCATCTGTCTGCTTTTGTTATTATTGCTTAATTTGATATTAGAGCTGGGTAACTCACTATTACTTATCTTCATACTCATACTCATAACCTCCACTAAAAACTTTCTAATTATTTTATCGGAAATATTTAGAAAATGTTTAGTGGTTTTGATATGTTAAACCATATACTTGATTTATCATCTATTTAATACTTTTCTCCACAACCTCTTTCACTTTATCAATCACATACTTAATTTCGCTCTGCTCCATCTTGGCGAATAACGGTAACGTTATGATTCTTTCATATAATGCCTCTGCTTTGGGGCAGATACCTTTGTTGTAACCCAGTTTTCGATAATATGGATGATAATAAACCGGTATATAATGCACATTTACACCGATTCCATACTCTTTCAGTTTATTATAAAATTCTTTTCTGTCTATACTCAATTTCTCAAGTTCAAGCTGCAAAACATAAATATGCCATGCAGAAAGACCATTTGTATCCTGGTATGGAATGGTAATCCCATCTGTATTTTTAAATGCTTCATTATACTGTTTTGCAAAGTCTCTCCTCAGCTTGAGGAATTTATCAAGCTTTTTAAGCTGGCTTATTCCCAATACGGCCTGTATATCCGTCAATCTATAATTGTACCCAAGAAAATGCTGCTCATAGAACCAATCGCCTTCATCCCGGTTTACAAGTCTGTTATGTTCCCTTGTAATCCCATGTGTCCTGAACATAAGCAATTTTTCATACAGTTCCCTGCTATTTGTCGTTACAGCTCCACCCTCACCTGTGGTAATTGTTTTGACCGGATGAAAGCTAAATGTTGTCATATGAGAAATGCTGCCTATATCCCTCCCTTTATATTTTGCTCCTATTGAATGGGCTGCATCTTCTATAACTGTCAGGTTATGTTTTTCTGCTGTCATCATAATGGCATCCAAATCGCATGGTTGTCCTGTAAAATCCACAGGAATAACCGCCTTTGTGTCAGGCGTGATTTTTTTCTCAATTTCGGCCGGATCAATATTGTATGTATCGCTGCAAACGTCTGCGAACACAGGCGTTGCCCCCATATACAGTGCACAGTTGGCTGAGGCGGCAAATGTCATAGGAGTTGTTATCACTTTATCGCCCGGACCGATATCTGCAGCAAAACACGCTCCGTGAAGTGCTGCCGTTCCATTTGAAAATACCACGGCATATTTTGCTCCGGTGTATTCTGCAAGTTTTTTTTCAAATTCGGAAACTTTAGGACCTGTTGTTAAAAAATCTCCTTTTAAAACATCAATAACACCTTGTATATCATCCTCATCTATCCACTGTCTTCCATATGGAATTGGTTTCATGATCTGTACACCTCATCTTTCTCCGGTTTTTCAATGCAATCTGTAAGTTCCTTTGCAATTCTGTAAGCTCCTCTGCCATCAACCAAACTCCTCATTTTTTTTGACAGATTTTTTCTGGTATCATAATCCATAATCAAATCAAACACCTTATGTGGCAGATCGATATTCTTAAAATTGTGATACCATCCTAACAAATTAATATATCCTTTTTGATACAGAGTTTCTGCCGAACCTTTTTGATTATCTGCCAGAAAGAAGGCAAAAGTCGGCGTTCCGCTGCTGCATAATTCGTACAGAGTACCTCCTCCGGAAGAAATTGCAATGTCCGAACGGAGCATTATGTTAGACATCGATTCAGTGTCAATATAAAGATTTATGTTTGAATTATCAATTGCAAGTTTTTTTATTTCTGCTTGAAAAACAAAGCCTGATCCCATAACCACATTATAGTGGAATGCATTGGTTTTTCTGTCTTTTATCAAGATTTTAAGCAGTCTTCCGGTACAGTTATATGGGTCAGCCCCTCCTGTAGTTATCATTATTTCAACAGCTTCATCAAAAATTCTGTCTCCGTCTATACATTCAAACTTTCTGATTTTCCTCTCAGGTATAAGTGATATATCAGAAAACTCCTTCCGAAGAGGAATATATTCTGTTCCCAACAATAGTCGCTGACCTTTAAAAGCTGCATTATATGCTAATGAAAAAGCATTTATGCCTCCATTGATAATTATATCTGCAGGACAATTAAATAAATTCATATCATCAATAAAAGCAATTTTCTTAACTGATTTCCTCAAATTTTTGAAATATTCCACATCCAAATTATATTTATCTACCAGAATCAAGTCGCAACCTTGTTGCTCCACAATTTTGCCGGTTTCAGTCAAATCAAACTCCAGTTCGGCAATACTTCCATAATCAAATTTTGTAATATCTGTTTCAGTATCAGTCTTAATTTTGAATATTTCAAAACCTGCAGCTGAGGCTTTATCCAAGCCTTGCTTGTATTCCCCTATGAAATAAACCCTACAGCCCAGATTTTTTAATTCCTCAGCAACTGCCATGCATCTCATCACATGACCCATTCCAATTGAAGGGCCTCCATCAGCTCTTATCGCTATGTTGTACATTCTCCCATTCCTCTTTTAAAATGGACATTTCTATTACATTTTTGAATATACCATTTTTAAAAATGTCCTGTCTGGATATGCCATCAATACTAAACCCTAATATTTTATACATTTCAACAGCTCTTTTATTGTCTTCAAATACACGCAAATAAACTTTATTTAAATTAAGCAGCTTGAATGCATATTCCATAACAAGCATACTGGCTTCCTTTGCATATCCTTTTCCGGCATATTGCCGCTCCCCGATAAGAATGCCATATTCGGCTTTACGGTTTATATTATCGATAGAACTTAGTCCTACTGTCCCAATTGGTATATCTTCTAAAGAAATATATATAACAAACTCTTTTCTGGAAATTGATTTTGCATAAGTTTCAAACCATTTTCTATGACTTTTCAATGATATTTCACCATCATTGAAAAGACAAGCGGAGATTTCAGGATCATTCCGCCATTTAACTATATATTTATCATGGTTTTCATCTAAAGGTATTATTTTAACTTTAATCACAACAAAATCACCGTCCTGCTTTATTCAACCAAAATATGTTTTCTTTCTAAAGGCGTCCCTCTTTCAATATCTTCCATAGATCTTTTCCCCAAAACTTCCTCATAATATCTGGGATGCATACCATTTGCAGGCCTGATAACTCTTATATTCTGCTCGGTAAATTCTTCTCCGGCCATTATTTCCTTAACGACAAATATTGACTTCCGGAAAACCTTATTGTTTTCTTCCTGTCTGGAAACCTTATAAGAAACATCGCCAATTGCTTTTTCTGTTTCTCGGATATCCTTAACCATTGAAGCAAATTCTTTTTTCTCCATAGAAAATGAAGCATCTGGATTCTCAATATCTCTGCTGATACAGAAATGTTTTTCAATAACTTTAGCCCCCAATGCAACGGCTGTTGTAGCTGCTATTGAACCCAAACTGTGATCGGAAAGACCAGTAACCAATCCAAATCTTTTCTGCATATCCTGAATTGTAGCTAAATTCATATCCTCAGGTATTGCAGGATATGAACTGGAGCATTTCAATAGGCATACATCTTCACAACCCTCTTTACGTGCAACACCCACAGCTTCCTCTATTTCCTCCGGAGATGCCATTCCGGTAGAAATTATCATTGGTTTTCCCTTTGAAGCCACATATTTTATTAAAGGAATATCTACAATCTCAAAAGAGGCAATTTTATAAAACTCAATGCCTATACTTTCCAGAAAGTCGACAGAAGTCTTATCAAAAGGGGTCGACAAAAAATCTATCCCCACTTTTTCTGCCTCTTTCATCAATTGCGGTTGCCATTCCCATGGAGTAAAGGCTTTTCCATATAAGCTGTATAATGTTTCTCCGCCCCATGTTCCGGTATCTATTCTAAAATATTCATTATTACAATCAATAGTTATTGTATCGGGTGTATAGGTCTGTATTTTAATACAGTCAGCCCCGGCTTCTCTGGCAGCATGTATTATTTCTATGGCCCTGCTTATATCACCCGCATGATTTGCAGACATCTCAGCAATAATATAGCAGGGATACCCCTCACCTATTTTTCTGTCTTTTATGAGTATATGCTTTTTCAGGCTTATCCCTCCTATTAAACCAAATAGTTTATTTGTCAAATTTATTCAGATATTTGAACTTGAGCTCCGCCAATACCCAATCATCGGGAGTATCAATATCCTGAACCTCGATTTCAGGTACAATAAAAGGAATTGTATTTTTAGTTATAAGCTTTTGTTCTTTAAGAAAAACTTCCGATTTCATTGCATAAAACTGCCCGCAGTCATGGTAAAAAGGTTCAAGATCTTGTGATCTTGTATTCAAATATTCCGGCCATTTCATAGTTGCTTTTCCCTCATGTACAACTATACCTCTCTGGGGAGGAAATGAAAACCGTACAACAGGCAAAAGTGATTCAGCCTTGCTTGAAATCAACTTATTCATTGCTTCCTTGAGCCTTTCAGCTGTTATGAATGGTGCCGTTGGATACAGGCAACAGAAATAATCAAATTCCATCTTCATATTTTCATAATTCAGGAGTACCTCCCTTATTACATCAGCTGTAACAGCATAGTCGTTTGAAGTCTCAGCACTCCTGAAAAATGGCACTTCTGCTCCGTATTTAATACTAATTTCAGCAATTTCGGCATCATCTGTAGATACCATAACCTTATCAAATATTTCACTCTTTTTTGCCGCTTCAATCGAATAACTTATAATCGGTCGTCCGCAAAATTCTTTAATATTTTTACGTGGTATTCTCTTACTCCCACCTCTTGCAGTTATTATTGCTATATTCTTCAAATCAGCCTCCACAGCATATCTAAAGTTTTATTGTCTTACAGTTATTCAAAACATTCTTTCAACACGATACTTTAAATCTTCAACTGTGAGCCACTGGGTATTTGCACCTGAGTTATATTCAAACCCTTCTGCTATAAGCTTTCCGCCTTCTGTAAAATGGCGTTTTGACTTCCACCAGTCAAATTGCGGATATATTATATAATGTTTATCATATTCATAGGTTGATCTTGAATCATCCTTCGTAATCATCACTTCGTCCAGTTTTTCACCTTCTCTGATACCCACTTCCTTTATATCAATCTCTCTGCCTCCCATTGCTCTGGCCAAATCAATAATTTTAAAGGATGGTATCTTGGAAATATATGTCTCTCCGCCCTTTGATTCAGCTATAGCCTTTAATACCAGAGCCACACCCTCATCCAGAGTTATCCAGAACCTGGTCATGCGGATATCTGTGACCGGAAGCTCTTTTGAACCACTATTCAGTATATCTTTAAAAAATGGAATTACAGAACCCCTGCTGCCTGCAACATTGCCATACCTGACTACAGAAAAAACAGTCCCACTCATGCCGGAATATGCCCCTGCCGAAATAAAAAGCTTATCGGATACAAGTTTGGTACCGCCATATAGATTTATAGGATTAACTGCTTTATCTGTCGACAAAGCCACTACCTTTTTTACGCCTCTGTCCAATGCCGCATCAATAACGTTCTGCGCTCCGTGTATATTTGTCTTTATTGCTTCAAAAGGGTTGTATTCGCAGGCAGGCACCTGTTTCATAGCAGCGGCGTGTACAACATAATCAACTCCATTGAATGCCCTGTATAACCTGTCTTTGTCCCTGACATCACCAATAAAAAATCGCAGCCTAGAAGTTTTGTCTTTACCATATTTGCTTTCCAGTTCCTTCTGCATCACAAACTGTTTATATTCATCTCTTGAATATATAATCATTCTTTCAATATCATATTTCTCCAAAACTGTCTTAGTAAAAGTTTTTCCAAAAGAACCGGTACCGCCGGTTACTAAAATTGTTTTTCCCGTAAACAAATTATCCACCCCAATCAAGCCTCTCCAAGTATAGGTTTAACTTTATAATACAATGCATCTGCCATTCTTATATAATCCTTTGTCTGCATAACCTCAAGCAAATAATTCAGCAGAATATTTTTTTGTTGAAGCACTTCAGGATTATCCTGAAAGTTTTTATCAAAAAAATCCGATAATTCGGTACAAATATCTACAAAATCCTTATTTAATTCGTCAGGAAGTTTAAAATAAATATCAGCTGCAAATGTCTCTATTTTATCTACAATTTCCATATTATTTTTCCTCTCCAATATAACATTCCGTGTTTAGATGAGATTTCAATGCCATTATATAAACTTCAACGCTTTCAATAACTTTTTCACTGACTGCTTTTAAATCCTTATAATACTTAAGATTTCTTTCCATCATTTTCTTTTCATCCGAGGCATTTAATTGCATTGGAAAAGAACGGATTTCCCTGTTGTAGCTGATTGTAACCGACTGAAGTATAAAATGTCCCGCTTGGTTTTCATTTAACAAACTATCTAATGTATTTCTCTGTTTTTCCATAAGTGCAACCCGGCCATTTTTTTTACTTCCCAAAAGCTTATCATAATATTTTTTTGATTTTTTATTTAAATTCAAAAAATATTCTTTTAGTTCTTCAAAAAATGCTACAGCTTTATTAGTTACATCTTCTTTATTATTATCAATTTCTTGTCCTTCTTTTATTTTATCATAAATATAGGTTAATCTTTCGATATTCTCCCTGTTATTAAAATATTGTGAAATAACATCAGATAGTTTTAAATTTATTGCACCGGCGATTTTTGCGCCCCCTTCCGTTGCATTAATATAAGTTCTATCTTTATCCTGGGCAATAACACTTTCAATCCATGTCTTTGTATTTCTGAAATTTTCATTGGTTTCCAGCTTTTCACCATTTTGTCCTGCCACATATACAATATTTTTTTTATAGTTGCTCATTGCATCTTCATCAAGATACTCTGAAAACCTGGCAGTATGTGTGCGTCCGCCTGTATACGCCAGATCCAATCCTGTAAATATTATAGGATCACACTCCAAATATATGGCAAATGCAATAAGTACATGGGATACATTACTTCCCACCTCCAGATTTGTAAAACCAATAGCCTCATTAAATTTATTAAATAACCCATCCCCTATTCTTCCGGTAAATATTATTTTATTAAACTTATC
This sequence comes from Bacillota bacterium, assembly GCA_023397905.1. Lineage (GTDB taxonomy): Bacteria > Bacillota > Clostridia > Acetivibrionales > DSM-1351 > Ruminiclostridium. The sequence continues at coordinate 33,572 of JAEWSZ010000059.1, forward strand.
GAGAATATCATTTAGGATAACATTAGGCCCTACAAAAATAAGATCTTCTGGAATCACATGAGTATTATAAAAATTGGTTGTTAATTTAACTCTTTCTATAGAAGAAACAATATCAGGCTTAATATTTTTACCAAAAAGAGTATTCATAGCTCCATCGACACTAAAAATAAGAGCTTTGTCTTTTAATTGTGTAAACAGATCAATATTTTTATCCAATGATGGTCCTGCTCCCACAATAACAGCAGGTTTACCCTTATATACACCTCCAAAAGGCTTACAATCCAATCCTCTGAAAACATGACTCCAATTATTTATATAATTATCCATTCCTATTAATACATCTTCTACGGCGTTGCCAAATGCGCCTATCCAACTGTGAAGTTTTTCAAACAAAGCGTTTAGTATATTGTTCAATTCAATCGGATAATATGATTTGACATAGGGCATGGTCAATATTTCAATATTTTTAAGATTGTAGATCTTTTCCAGATCAGAAAACGCCAAATCCATTTGTCTTCCAAGTGTATTCTCAGTTCCAATTATCAAATTAACCCTGGGATCTGAAAAAAGTGCTATCTGACCGGTATCTCCATTAACATAAATGCTTTCTGTGTTTTCATTTATAATCTCCACAATGATCATTGTGCTGAATGGAGTTTTTCTTTTATATATTTCTAAAATCAAATTAAAATTTCTCAGTCCAAAAATTATAAAATTTCTGTGATAAGTAAAATCAATTCTGTTTATGATCAATTCAACTTCTTTATCCTTATCTATCTGGCTGGTTAATAAATATTTCGTGACATCTGATGGCTCATTTTCAGTCGGCTCAACATTCCAGACAGACTCTTTTACCTTGCTCAATTTGATAAACGCCATAATTTCCTCCGAAAATACATTAGCATAACTGATAAAAAGAGGCAGCAGCCTAAGCCAGTGCCTCTTTTTTCATTACAGGATTATACTTGATTATTGTAATAACTGCAGTACACTCTGTGGCTGTTGATTTGCCTGAGCAAGCATTGCCTGAGCAGCCTGAGTAAGAATATTGCTCTTTGTGTACTCAGTCATTTCCTTAGCCATGTCTACGTCACGGATACGTGATTCGGAAGCCTGCAGATTTTCAGAAGCTGTATCCAAGTTATTGATAGTATGTTCAAGTCTGTTCTGAATAGCACCCAGTGAAGATCTCTGATGTGATACCTGTGAAATAGCGTTGTTAACTGTTTCAATAGCGTTAGCAGCACCCCACTTTGATGAAATATCAACTTTATCTACACCCAAATCACTTGACTTCATGCTTCCAATTGAAATAAACAGAGTTTGTCCGGAATTTGCTCCGATCTGAGCCAATATTGAGTTGTCGAGATCACTTGTAGCTGATTGATAATCACCAAATACAAATGTAATACTTTCTCCAACCTTCATATCCTGAACACTTCCGCTAAGCGATAAAGCAGTACCACCTATGATATCTGTCCCAAAAGCAATCTGAGCTGCAGAAACCGTAAGAAGAGTTGTTATATTTTGTCCACCGCTCTTTGATATTACTTTAAAATAACTTGCGCTAAATGTACCTTCATCACCAGAAACTCTTACAATTGTAACTGCTCCATTGTACTTTGATCCGGTTTTAACAGCATCCTGAAAAGCTGTGAGGTTTGCACCAATCACTAATTTTGAATTGTTGTTGATATTAACAAATCCGTCAACTTTGTCTGCAACACCCTTTGCAGTACCGTCTAACAGTTTCTTGGTATTGAACTCGGTAGTATTTGCAATTCTGTCAAGTTCACTTTGTAACTGTGAGACTTCAGACTGGAGTTCTTTTCTGTCTGAATCTGTGTTGGTATCATTTGCTGACTGAACTGACAATTCTCTCATTCTCTGCAGAATTGAGTGTGATTCGTTCAAAGCACCTTCAGCTGTCTGAATCAATGAAATACTGTCCTGTGAATTTCTGGATGCCTGATCCAAACCTCTGATCTGACCTCTCATTTTTTCAGATATTGCCAAACCTGCTGCATCGTCTCCGGCTCTGTTGATTCTGAGACCTGATGACAACTTTTCCAGTGACTTCTGAGTGTTTGTTCTGTTAACACCTAACTGTCTGTTAGTGTTAATAGCCATAAGATTGTGATTAATTCTCATAACTTAAAAATCCTCCATGATTTTATTTTTTATTTACGGGAATCCTTTCCCGTATGGTATGCAGACCCGCCATCTGATTTTATCCGGCCGGTATAAAGGCAGATGTACTTTTCTACTTAATTATATATCGTAACATTTTTGAAATACTTTATAGAAAAAATAAAAAATCATAAAAATTTATGATTTTTTATCAAAAAATTTTGTATTTTTTTGTTAGCAAATAGATATTAATTCTGACTGAATCAATTTTGATATTATACTCAGTATTTCCTCTACCGGTACTTTAATAATATTGCTTATATCAATTAAGTCATTTTGTCCATCTGCATATGCTATAAAATTCATCATATTTCTTACTTCTTTACCTGAATTTTTTGAACTTATGGTAGGATATAATCCTCTTTTTCCCAGCTGGGGCTCTCCCAGGCAATTTATTTTATATTTATAATTGTTTTCAATAACTAATATACATTTTTTATAAATATCCAATGATTCTGTTAGTGATTTTGCAGAAATAAATTCCATATTGTCGGCGGACGTGTGATATTCAGGATATTCCCCATACTTTGTCCTCATTATGGAGCAAACCGGTAAATCTATTCCTGGACTACAGTATTGCCTTTCATCAGAACCCCTTGTTAAAAATGAATATCTATTAAATCTTGTACTTCCCAATACATTTTGTGCTACCCTGTCTGCCAAAGTATTACCATATCTGGATTCCAAATATGAGAAATCCCCGTTATCCCCCAAGCATGTGAGAACAAAACCAGCAATAGTATTTTTTCTCATTTGCTCCAGATTTCTGCTGATATATGTAAGTGAACCAATAGTTTCGGGTATAAATATGATTCTATATGTATATTTTTTTTTCTGCATTTCTGACAACCACTTAGCAAGATATATGGCTACACATGGACCTGAAAGTTCATTATTTGCCATGGATGGATGACATATATATGTCGACAAAAGCACTTCTTTATCTGATTCCCCAGGTAAAATGATTTCTCCATATGTTAAACTTCCATCCTTTAATTCACTATCAATATACACATGATAATTCCCGGGTTTTAAAGTTTGTCTTTGCTTTTCCGAAATACAAAATCCAAATCTTTCTTTATAATATGATGTGATATACGGTACTACCTCTGGTTGTTCAGGCAAAGAGTAGAGATGTTTCTGAAGCTCCTCTAAAGTCATTATTTTATCAATTGGTGTTGAATACCCCATAACATGAAGGTTATTCTTTTTAAAGTCAATTATCTTTATTCCATTTTCATCCTGCACATATGCATCATATATATTCCATTCTTTTGGGACAGACCAGTCAAATACTTTTGTTCCAGTAGGTACTTCAAATATATCCATCGTTTGACATATTTCTTTTAATATATGTAAAGTCTCTCTTACTCCATTGCCAGTAATACTTCGGCAAATAGGAAACAATTTCCCCGCAAGATTATACATTTTTTCTGCTTCAGATGTGTTATTCATGTTTAGACCTTTCTTATCTATTATTCAATTTTCCTCAATAATATATCTCTTTTTATTTAGTCGACAAATTATCCAATGATTGAATACGGATCATCGACAAGTATCTTACACAGAACATTGAATATTTCATTTTCTTTAAGCACTTCTACATAATGATGCCCTATTGGAATAATAGTAATAAGGTTTTGATTTCTTAAATATTCATGCAAATTATTCACATTAGGCGCACTTCTTTCATCCAATTTTCTTACAAAATAAAAAAACTCATCTACATATTCCTCATCACAATCCTTAATAATTCCAGTAAACTTTTTCATAAATCTATAGGAAACACCCAGCTTTTGTTCTATGAAATGGAGTTGTGTAAGTGCAAATTGTGGAGTTCCCAATTGAACTATTTTTGCATTAACTTCATGAATATACCCAAAAATGGAATCTTCTCCAAAACAGCTTTTTCCAACTCTACTTATTTTCTCAGCCTCCCTCCCCCAAATCGCAGTAGAAAAAATAGGATCTTTAGTTCTCATAACCCCTGCATGTTTTCTAAAATATTCAGTAAGAATTCCAACTGTAGATGATGTATTATTTACATCATATTTTTCACCTTTACAAAAACTATATGTAAAAGTTGGCATTATCAAAGTTCCATTTGATCCAACCACTTCTTTGAACACATTTACTATTTTTTCTAGAAAAACATTCCTATTTTGAAAAACAGGTCTTCCTATAGTTGATACATCCGAATGAATAAAAAGAGTATCCCCAGACTTAATTTCAGCTAACAATAATGCTTTCTTGATATCATCAGTTGTAATATCTCCATTTTTTGATTTATATAGAATATCAGAATCAACATCCATTTATCGGTTTCCTCTTCCTTTCAATTACAATCCCAATTCCTGATCTTTTAATAACTTATCTAGGAACAGAACCTGTAATATAAGTTCTCTTATTGCTTCCATTAGCCTTGCAATATTGCCTGCTTTTAGCAACATAGTCATCAAGCAACATTTCAAGTTCTAGTCTTGCATATTACTGTCTTTCACAAACTCCAGTGGCAACTGACCCACACAGTGTCTTTGTTCTCTTTATTCCAACGGTCCTTACTTTTTCTTTATGCCACCTTGCATTAATTCCTTCAGTTCCCAATTCCAATAAGTTTTCTGGAAAAGGTGTAATTTCAACATTATCATACTATTCTGTAATTCTGGGTAAATACATTTAGGGCAACCTCCGATAGTCGGATTTATTTCCTCTAGTTAGTAGAATAAATCTATTCTATCGTGAGGTTGTCCTTTTGGCGAAATCGTTAATTCTTTTTAACAAGAATGCTTTCAATGATCAAAGCTATTAATTTTTTTGTAAAAATTCTATTAAATTTTTTTCATATTTAATAAACGCTATAAGACCACCTTCAAAAGCAATATCAGGAATTGGTTTACAAACTACAATTGCTCCTTTTTCTCTCGAATCTTTAATAGCCTGATTTATATTTTCTACCTGGTAGCATATATGATGCATACCTCCTCCTGATTCTAAGAATTTAAATACCGGCGACTTTTCACCTAAAGGTTCAAGTAGTTCTATTGAAACTTCATTTTCAAAGTTAATAAAACATTCATTGACTTTTTGCACTTTATTATAAATGACTTCACTTACATTAACATTTTGCCATATAAACTCATTTTGCTTGATATATTCCTTTATATTACTGCAAACTATTCCTATATGATGGACTCTCATTTTTACCTCTTATATTCACGCTTTAATTATGATGGCCGCGTAATCAATTGGTACTTTAGTCATACCTTCCTGATATTTTTTATCACCAATACAAATTATTTCTTCAGCTTCAATTTTAAATTCACTTTTAGTTAAGACTTCTCTGATATCATCAACAGATTCAAACATAAAAATGTGATCAATACTTGCTGCAAATGCAGCAGTAGTTAAAAAACATTTCCCATTAGGTTTTAAAACCCTATGTATTTCGCCCAAAGCTCTTATAGGATCTTCTATATGCTCAAGAACTTCTCCACAAACCACGGAATCGAACATTTCATTCCCTAAGTTTAATTGCATTATATCTCCAATATCAAGATGGTATTTAGATTTTTCAATTTTAAAATGATCCAGATTTAATTTCGTATAATCCAATGAATACTGACTTATATCAATTCCCTCTGTAATCCATTCATGCAAACGATCCAAAAATAGTGATGTAAATAATCCATGTCCTGTTCCAATTTCAAGATTACTCCCGCATTTATCCAATCGAGGTATAAAATTATTTTGAAAAAAATTAAAAATTTTATAATGATTATACCAAAGAAATGAAGAAAGCAGTAATCCACTTAAATAATAACCTTCCATAACTTCACTATTATGGTATACTTCACGTCTTGTATCTTCAAATGATGAATGCAGATACCTTCCACTCAAATTTAGGTCCTTTTGAAGCTTTATATATTCAAATGAAAACTTAATATATCCTTTAATGGCATTTTCTAATCTTTCTTCACTATTTTCAATGCTCATGACCAGATTTGATACTTTTTCTCCGAAAGAAAGAAATTCATCATTATATTCATGATAGGACCTTAGTACATCACTTTCAAAAAATGCAAATTTGCCTATTACTTTTTCAAGGATAAAATATAACTTAGGATAATTTTCTTTTATATTCATTAATTCATTATTCATTTAATTAATCCTTTCTCGATAAGAGAATTAAAAATTCCACCAAGATTTTCAAATTCGACTGCTTCATCCATAGTAAAATCAATGTTATATTTTTGTTCAACTACTGCAATAATTTCCCAATGCATTAATGAGTCCCAATTTTCAGTATTACTACTATTTGAACTTTCATTTAAAGTACTGGCATCAACTTTTAAAACTGTTGCAACAAGCTCTTTGAATTGATTATTCATTTTGCCTCCTAATTAATTTATTATTTTAAAAAACTTATTAATATCCTTCATTTTATCGATTCCCGTTTTCAAATTATCTATAAAATATAATATAGATCCAGTGTTCTCCTCTTTAATTTTAAATCCATGATCTTTATATGTATACCTTAAGTTCATATTCTTCTGTGTTTGTATGAATGATGCTTCAAGTTTATTTACATTTTTATACCCACATCGTTCTATAACAAATTGCAATATAGCTGTTTCTACCTTTCGCCCAAGAACCCTACAACTGAGCAAGAACGTATCAAGAAAGCAGTTCCCTGTTGCATATTTTAAAATTACAACTCCAATAATGCCATTGTCTCCAAACTTATCCTTTAAACTAAAACAATAAACTTCAAAATCATTTTTTTTCATCATTGCTTCTATTTCTTCGAGACCATATCTTTTTGTTGTCATATTGAACTGATTTGTTTTATTAACCAATTGATGTATTCTAGGTAAGTTGAAATTATTTGCCTTTTCGATTATAAGCTCCATATCAAGGTTTTTAAGGTAATCTTCAACATTGTTAAACTTTACAATTTCATTATTTCTTTTTACATTTGAAGCATACATTTCATTTCTTGCTCTATCCTCCTGAGTGATGTTCATATTTACAAAAAGGTTAAGTTCTCTGAGCATTTCGTTATACCTGGCGGTATCCTTAGGTAAATCAGGAACTTTTACCATTGGAAGCACATTTCTGACTTGATCCCGCTCAAATAAACTATCGTCTAGAAAAACCATACTGTCAAGACCTATATTCAATTCCTCTGAAATTTTCCTTATATTCCGATGTTTTTCTTCCCAATTTATTTGTATTGAAGTAAAATGTTCCTTTCTCAAAACCATATATGGATGGTTATCAATTACATTTATTGCATCTTCATAATTATTTTTACTGCATATTGCCAGAATAACCCCTTTTTTGTATAAATCATATATCGTATTCTGAAAATCATAAAAACATTTTCCAGCCCCATCAATATCAAGCTTTATACCTTCAATGCCATCCTCGTTTACAATACCACCCCATAATGTATTATCGAGATCAAGTATTAAGCATTTTTTATTTAACCCTACTAAAGAATGGATGTATGCAAGATAATCATTGCATAATACTTCAATGAAGTTTTTCTTTTCGTGCATTTTTGCTAAATAATACATTTTATAATCAAAACTCTCTTTAAAACCATGGTAGGCAAATAAAGAATTATAATCAAAAATAAATAACTTTTTATTATTAAAAGAATACTCTTCCAATTTATGATTAAGCGTATAAACAAATTCTTTAAGACCAAGCTTTACTTTATTGTCAAGTATTCCAAGTGGAGAATAAAAAGGAATTACAAAATTATTCATTATTATCGTTGAATCCGAACTTCTTAATAAACTATCTAAAAGAACCGTTATGCTTTCAAATATTTTATTTAATTCAGCAAGCTTAAGATTTTCCTCTTTCTCCAGAAATTCCATTTGAAAAACATGCTTAAATAACTGTTCACCTTGTAGCAACAAAAAAACAATATTTGGATTTATTTTATAAAGTCTACTGTTCGAATCTAATATTTCCTGGTTAAACTGGCCAAATCCTGGAACATATATCTTATTACTAATTCCTTCTGCATTCAATTTACTTTCTAGATTTTTGGCGATATACTCAATTGTATAATTTCCCATTAATGAAATTATTAATTTATCACTAGCACTCATTTTACATATTTCGCTCCTTATTGTCTTTCAAATTTAATTGATGGAACACCCGCGGAATAATCTATTATAAAATAGCCATTTTCAGTATTATATTTTATAACACTTCCTTTATCAAAATCTGTCTGCTTTGCAAAATCGTTATCTGCTGCTTCTTCTATGCAATATTCATCGCAGTATTTTTCAAATAGCTTTTTTATATCCGCACCCATAGCATGACCTGAATTTTTTATTACTTTATTGTCTACATCTTTTTCAGAAAAACAAAAAAAGCTGCTCTCTATGCCATGCTCTAAATATTTTTTATGTAAATCATTTTTCCCATCTGCATTAACGATAAGGTCGTCTCTTCCATGGAACATAAAAATTTGAGATTTGCACAATTTACCAAATGAATCTAAAGATGATGAATAATCAAGGCTTCTGATTTGAAACATGTCCGGTGAAAAATAAAACCGTTCATTTGGATTTTGGCTATAAAGCTGACTCCAAATTAAACTAACAATCATACCATTCTTCATAACACACTTTGCAGTAGCCCCCATATCTACCGGAAATATCTCTTTTGGGGGAATATTAACAAATCCCGAGTTATCTGCAATCAACCTGAAAGTTGAAGGAGCAAACCGTAAACACATTTGAGCAAGATATCCACCCAGACTACTTCCATATGCAAATATTCTGTTTTTATTAATTTTAATCCCATAATAACTGCAAAGTGACAAAACATAGTAAACTGCATACAAGCAATCAATTGCCTGAATAAAACCATAATCACAATAATCTTTTATAGATCTTTTTATATCATTATAAACAAAAATCTCATTTAGAAAATCTTGGTTGGGAAAATGAACAATTAAATCATCTATTGAATGCTCATTCTTTGCCAGAAATTCTTCCCGCTGGGAAGTTGTAAGTTTTTGAAAGAGTTTCTGAATCGAATCGTCTGGAAAACTTAATTTAGTATCTATTCTTTCTTTAGTACCAAGATAATTTACACCCAACGTAATAACATTATACCTATTTGCCCAGTCCTTTCTCAGTTTTTCAAAATAAGCAGACTCGGCATACGCACCAGCGCCATGTATAATCAACATTATTCCAGTATTATCATTGATACCTTCTCTCGGTTCTGTAACATATATGTCAATTTCTCTTTCATCTTTATAATCCGCAAATTCTGTCGGATGTGCAGGTATTCTATAATGCATTTCACATTCTTTTGTTTTATCCAAGTTATACGCTCCTTAGTAACCTTTGTAAAAAATACTTCTTCTATTCTTTCCCCTTAAATATCGCATTCAGATCAACCACTCCGCTGCTGGCTGCCTTCTTGTTTTCCTCCTGTATTTCAAGGAAAAGTTCCTTTCTGTAAATGGAGACGTTCTTTGGGGCGTTTATGCCTATTCTCACCTGGTCTCCCTGGATTTCTATTATGGTAAGCTCTATGTCGTCGCCCAGCATTATTCCCTGGCCTTTTTTTCTGGAAAGTACAAGCATGGGCTACACCTCCTGTTTCTGGAGTTCATCCATAATGAAATGCCTCACCGTATACTTGTCTGTATCCAGAACCACCTGTGCGGCCTTCCGGTTGTTTTTGTTGGCTATTATTGGCGCCTTGAGGTTCATGCTTATCTTATTGATATCCTCCGGCACTACCACTATGGCGAAAACGGTTACCTGTGAAACGTCCTCTATCTCCAAGAAATCCACATATTCATCCTTCAGCTCAAAATCATAGTCCTTTTTGATTTTAAAAGGGTCAACCAGCGCAAATGCAAGCTCCGGTTTTTCTATTGCCTGTATCCAGCAAAAGGGGGATTCGGTATCCTCATTGGTTACAAGTCCGAATTGCCTGATATCCTCAAATCCCATAATTCCTTCTTCAAAGCTGAAAATATTATCGTCATTTATTTCTATTTGGCCAAAGTGAGTTGTTTCTACAATCATTTCACATTCCTCCAGATAAATTATGTACTTATACTTATTATACCGCTTTTACCGGAGAAAAACATTACAATAAACCTTATTTTTACAAATTTTTACCTTATAGTGCAAAATTCCTTAAAAAACCTTGCCCATACTCAGTTGCAATTAATCGGTATGCATTTTCAGCGACCTTTATACGGATATATGGAACGGAATCTATCGTAAGCTTTCATTAATATACAATTTATATAAACTATATATAATCATCCACATTATTGCCTGTGTATTTTATATCTATCGAGCCGTATGACACCATCCGCAATTTTATATCCCAGGGAGTATAGTGAAAATCAATGTCGCCTTCAGTATATTTTCCCGTAACGCCGTTGATTTCACCGGGATAATTGTTATACTCGGCCCGCAGGCTGAGAGTACCGCCCTCCAGCTGCACTGTAGGCCTGGATTTCGGTATGTATCCCATTCCGAATTCATGCCTGGTCACGGAATTTCTTTTTGCAATGTCCAGCATTATATTGGCGTGATAGCCTATCCTTTTCATTGCATCACCGTCTCTTGCCACTCTGCCTATATATTTCAGCAGATGCCTGTAGGTCTTTGAAGACTGTTCCTTCATCAAATCGATGTTATTTTTCAGGCCTTCTTCGGCAAAGCATTGATATTGGCTTATGTGCAATAACGGCTGTTCGGTTTTAATATGTATTAAAGGTGGTTTTTGCCTGATCTGCAAATCGGCGTTCCTGGTTTTCCAATCCAGCTTTGCCGGGAAATACTGTATATCCACTTGCGCAGGCGTGGTGTTAATAGTCAATCCCATATTCTCACATCCTTGTATAAACTGACACAAGACAGGCATCCGGCCTGTCTTGTTATTTATCTGCCCACTGTTATCTCAAGAAGTCAACCAGAGTTTGCTGAATGATCCTTGCACCGCCTGCCAAAGACGCTTGATAAACATTTTCTTCGTTTTTCAGGTTCATAATGGTCTCGGCCACATCCACATCCTCGTTTTTACTCATTAAATCCGTGAAATTGACCAGATCATTGCTGGTACGGTCATCGGTCAAATCAACTCTGTTTCGTCTTGCGCCTACATCGGCTCTGCACCTTAAAACATTGCCCATTTCAGCGTCAATGGAATCCAGCAGAGTACTTATTTGTTCATGATCTCCCGCATCCATGCACGCAATTACGTCATTGAACATTTTTATCATGGAAGGTGTCTCCCCTGTTGCCCCAGTAGTATTAACAATACTGTCCTCATTAACGTTTATACTCTGGAAAAAGCTGCTTAAGGCCGGAACAGTGTCTATTTCTACCTGAGAGGTCTCGGCCGTGCTTTCAGTCTTGATAACGATCTGATTGTATTTGATTGATACCGTTACACCTTCAGGTACCGGCACAGGGCTGTCCGGCCTGTTTGGCATGGCCGGGCTGGCATTTATGGCATCCTGTATGGCTGCTGCCAGGGTTGTGTCATCGGCATAAGGACCAACAGGTATATTAACCGCTATGTTAGCGCCGTCAACAGTAATATTGACAGCGGTATCCGCCGCATCCAAGGTTAACGGATAAGTGATTTTACCTATTCTGGCGGTGGACACTCCGGTTCCGGGATTTGAAGCATTACCCCCCATGTCGAAGAGATCTCCTCCTGCAACATTGATATGCAAGCTGTCTCCAACACCTAATTCATAAAATATTTTTTCATTTACACTATCCACATTCAGGCTGAAATTCCCGAAGTTCGGACTGTTCTCATCGTCATTCATAACTTTTTGATCTGTTTTAAATCCCGAAAAAATGTATCTGCCCGCATAGGATGAATTTGCCAGGTGAATGGCCTGAGTCCTGAGCTGCTTCAGTTCCAAACCTATTTTTTGGGTTTCCGCTTCGGTATTTGTTCCGTTTGAAGCCTGGACCATAAGCTCTCTGGCCTTATGCAGAACATCTCCCAATTTGCTTAACGCTTCATCCGTCGTATCAAGCCAGGACCTGGCATCCCCTATATTCTTCTGGTACTGCTCAACCTTGGAAACATCCGTCCTGAGCTTGAGCGCTCTCGCCGCGACCACCGGATCATCCGAGGGAACAGATATCTTATTGCCGCTGTCCAGCTGGTTCTGATATTTACTCAGGCGCTCCTGATTGTTTCCCAGATATCTCAGCATATTTGAAATCATCATATTATTGGTAATTCGCATGTTGCACCTCCGGAACATCTACTAAATAAATTTTTCAATACCTGAGCTATTCCTAGCCCACTCCTATTCCATTAATAAGCTTATCGTATATTTCATCCATGGTATTTATCATTTTTGCAGCCGCATTATAAGCCTGCTGGAATTTTACCATGTTTGTCATTTCTTCATTCAATTCAACCCCTGAAACCGACATCCTTCTGTTGTCAATCTGGTTCACTATATTATCCTGGTTTGCCTGGAAACGCTTTGCCTGCTGGGTATCTATACCAAGTCCCGCCACCAGGGATTTCATATAGTCCTCCGGTGCGCCTTCAAAAAACAGGCTCTGGTTTGATCTTATCTGCATTATCTGATTCAGTAAATTTATATTGCCATTTTCACCATCGGCATCTGAAGTCGCGATAGTACTTGGATCATTCATAATATCGCTGCCCACCGTAAAATTCTTTGCTGTTATATTCTGATACTGTGCAATTACCTGAGCCATATACGTTGCCGGGTCAGCCTCCGGATCGGCAGTAACATCATCCACAAAAGCATCGCTGGAGATTGGCAATCTGCTTTCGCCAAACATTGTAAAAAATCTTATTCCGGAAGGTGAAGTTCCCGGACCGGCCACATCACCGTCATATCCATATCCGTCCACATGACCCGGACCATCCTCCAGCACCCCTGTACCGTTCATGGCATATCCTTCATTAAAGGCCATGGCAAAGGTACGTACAAACTCGTTCAATTTGCTCTGATAATATGGAATTCCCTTAAATATCGGAGTCTTGGTTTTGCCGTCAGCACCTATTGCACCGTCATTGCCGTCCCTGACATCCAGCAGACCTCTCAGCTCTCCTCCGGTCAGGACCAGTTTGTTTCCGTCTTCCCATTTTATATCGTATAAATTTCCGGCATCATCGGGACTTAATTTATCTTTACGCTGATCCACAGTCAGCTTGCTCACATTGAAATGGTCTACCAGGGCTTTGCCGCCTATTGTTATCTGGAAATGGATATCCTCCTGCCCATTTGGCAATTTTCCATATGAAACTTCGTTTGCCTGAATATTTACCAGCTTTGACAGCTGGTCCACCAGCAACGTCCTGGCATCCCTTAAATCATTGGCCGTCTGGCCCTGAATCTCAAAATTGTATATCTGCTTGTTGAGCTGCTGGATCTGGGCTGCAATTGAATTGACCTGATCCACACCGATCCTGACCTGATCGTTTATATCTTCCTGCAGCTTTTCAAAATGGGTGGCCGTGCTGTTAAAGTAGTTCGCCAGCGTCACACCCTTTTCTCTCACAAGAGCTCTGACCGCGGAACTCGAAGGGTCCTTTGCCAGCTCCTGGAGCGAATTGAAAAAGTCGTTCATTATGGTAACAAAACCGCTTGAAGACGGTTCATTAAATGTACCTTCAATCTCAGACAGCAGTTCGGATTTTTTGCTCCATTCGCCATTGGCTACGCTTTCGCTCCAATATTTGAAATCCAGATACTCATCCCTTATCCGCTGAACAGTTTTTACTTCGGATCCCGTACCCACCATACCGGTACCGTCCACAAGTGAAATAGGCCTGGAGGCGCTTTGCACCGTTTGCTGCCTTGAGTAACCCGGAGTAGTGGCGTTACTGATGTTGTGACCCGCTGTGTCCAGATTTCTCTGGGCGGTATAAAGTCCGCTTAATGCAACATTAAGTCCAAAAAAGCTCTGTCTCATTATCAATCACCTGTTCCTTGAATTATAAACGTCTTCAAACCAAACTATCCGAACTATCTTCCTACCACGCCCATGGATAAGACCACCGTCTGTATCATGGAATCTATTATGTTCAGAACCCTTGCGGAGGCGTCATATGCAAACTTGAATTTCATCATGTTTGCCATCTCTTCATCCATTGATACTCCCGATATAGCATTGCGCTGTCCGTCCACCGACTGCACCAGCGTGGTCTGATTTTCCATGATCTTGTCAGCCTCTGAACCGCCGTTTCCGATATTCAGAATCAATGCTCTGTAAAACTCATCCACCGAGACCTTTCCGGTAACGTCCCGCATTATATCCGTATCCCTCATATTTGCAATCTTTCTTGCTATGGAATTATCTCCCTTTGCCGGGGACGCGGAAGCCGTAATATTATTTAGACCCTTATCGCTGAGAAGCTCATCGCTGAGTCTGAGATTTCCCATCTGCATAGGATACCTGTCGTCTATTGGTGCAAAGAAATCCACACCGGGCTTTCCGTCCAGTGTATATCCGGTCTTCTGGAGATAGTTTATTTCCTTGACCAAAGCATTTACCATTGCATTTATTTTAATTTTTATATCGGACACTATATTTTTAGATGGCGGTATATTGCCCATCGTCGCGTTAACAGCCTGTCTCATTTCACTGTTTACGTCAATCACCAGATTTGAGAACGTTGCGGGATCCGTCGCCGGGTCTGTCCCCATTTTGAGCAGCGCTCCACCGGTGCCCGCCGTAATCATGCCCCAGCCTGCTTCAGGATCTCCGCCTGGTGTTGTGCCTGAGCCCTGGATGAAATAATCCTCGCCGGTTATTACGGAAGTCTTCACGCCTATGGCATTCAGCCTCTGTATGTAACCTGCTGCGGCCGCGCCGTCAACAACAGCCGTTGCGTCATTTCCGTCTATACTTTCATTTGTGAATACATATGCAACTCTGGTGGCGTCCGGCCTGAAACCGTCGCCGGCCTGTATGCCCTCAAGCGTATTTATGAATCCGTCAAAGCTTGGATCAAGATCGGCAGACGGACTGAAAAAGTTGTCCACCCAGGCCCCGAATGCAGGGTCGGCCGGATCGGGCACAGTATCCGGAGTGTAAACAGTGTCATTGTACACCGTTGAATTTCCATTCATGTTTACAAACCTTATGGTGTAGTCCTCTCCGGTTTTTTGCAGATCATTTATATAGGTTGCCATCTGGGCCTTTAAATTATTGAGGTATGCAACATCCGTCCCCTGAGTCGCGTCGATTGCAAAAACAATATCAACCTTTTCTTTTGGGTTTCCGTTTTCATAGTTGCCCTTAATACCGGGCACTTCGCCTCTTGACTCCATCAGGCCCTTTAATATGCCGCTTTTTATTTTAACTTCCGTCTCAGTGCCTTCCAGCATCGGGTAAAAGTAATTTCCGTTTTTTGCATTTGCTTCAACATATAAATTTCGTGAATTCCCCTTTTGAACCAGATAATATCCACCCAGAGTGACATCCACCTGGCCGTCCTGCATTTCAAGAGGTTCGGCGTCACAGAGCTTTGACAGTCTGTCCAGCAAAAGATTCCTCTGGTCCCTGTAGTCATTTGCACTGTCGCCGTTTATTTCCTCACTGGCGATTTTAAAGTTGAGCTTTGCTATCTGGCCTGTGATATTGTTGACTTCATCAACCCGCACCTGTATTTCGGAATTGAGATCGTTCTGCAGCTTTTCCAGCTGTGATCCGATATGGTTATAATAATAAACCAGCGCCTGGCCTCTTTCTCTTACAAGAGCTCTTGTAGTCAAACTTTCAGGGCTCTTGGTCAGCTCCTGCCAGGAATCCCAGAACTGGTTCATCACCTGCTGGAGGCCTTCTTCCATAGGGTCGTTCAATATGGCTTCCACATCCCGGAAGGTTTTGCTCCTGGTTTCGGCGTATCCCAGCATGGTATTTTCACGCCTGTATATGTTGTCCAGAAAGGTATGCCTTATCTGCCTTGTTTCCTGGATATCGGCGCCGAGACCGTACTGGAACATCCTGCCGTTTTTCCCGTATACAGTTATATACTGGCTGGATTCGATCATTGCCTGCTGACGGGTGTAGCCTACTGTATCTACATTGGACAGGTTATGTCCCGTAACTCCCAGTCCGCGTTCGCTGACCATCAATCCAGATTGTGCAATTCCATAACTTGAAAATCCTACAGCCATGTGCTGTCCCCCTAAATCAATAATACTTTTTACAAGACTGTTTCACTATGAAGCCTTTATGTTAACATTTTTTCAGAGCTTCACATCAAACAGATTTCTCTTCTTTGTGTCCCCTGTATTGCCCGAACTGCCGTAGCTATTTGTAAACGTATCGATGCTTGTCATCATGTTTATGGAAAAATCAATATATTCCAATGAATTCTTAATTAATTTCGAATTCAGTTCATTCGTATTTTTCAGTTCTTCTATATTTTTAACCATCTTTTCCTGACAGGCCTTCAGCTCAGCGGCCTCTTTTTTGCTCAATTGTTCCGCAAGACCTGAAATTGTCACATCCTCCGGCTTCTGGCCGAGTTCCGCGCACAATTTGCCAACTATCTTTTCCCTCTGGTCTTCCAGCTTTGAAATTTTAATGACCAACGTTTGCTCTATCTTTACAATATTCTCCAATTCATTGACTTTTCCCTCAATAATTAAATTGGTTTTATTATTGGATATTTTAGAAAGCGTGTCATATATCTCATTTTCCTGATTGAGAATCTCCGCCAGCTGCCCTATCAATCCTGCTTCCATATTACAATACACCCCCGAGCATTAAAGCATCTCTCAAATAAATACTAAATAAAAAATCAAATCCATTTAAGCCTTCTTATCCAATACGGATTTTCCAAGCTTTTCTACTATTTCTCTTCCGCTCACATCATATCTTCCTGATTTATAAGCTTCAGCAAACTCATCCACCTTGTTCTGCCTTACATCCGGAGTATCCTTCAGGGCTTTTGAAACCGTCTGATAATCCATGGCGTTGCTGGATATGGACACAACATCCTTCTTAGGAGCAACTGAACTCACTTTATTAACTTTTTCAACAGGCTTTTGTGTTTCATAAACTTTTGACACATTGTAGATATCACCTGTGATTTTCATCTGACACACCCACTTTCTAAATTGCGTAACCAAATCTGAACTTCTATATTTATTATCGACAGTTTAGTAAATTTATTTAGTATTGTATTTTTATTTTTTATGAAATATAAAAAAGAATACGGCAAAAGTATCCTGAATTAAGTACTTTTGAGGTATTCTTTTTCCTGGGAAATTGTATTTTCAGCCTTTAACCGCTCCTGCTGTTATTCCTTCTATGATATATTTCTGGAAAAGGAAATAAAAAACTATTACCGGCAATGTGGTTATAACCAGCGACGCCAGTACATTTGACCATTCGGTGTTGTATTTATCGAAAAACATGTAGCTTGAAAGCACCAGTGTATAATTGTTGGAATCCAGCATAAGCATCGGAAGCATAAAGTCGTTCCAGAACCATAATATGTCCAGAATGGCAATTGTAGCCGTAATAGGCGTCAGCAGCGGAAATATTATTTTGAAAAATAGCTGCAGCTGTCCGCAGCCGTCCACCGTAGCCGACTCATCCAGCTGGACCGGAATGGATTTTACAAAGCCGTGGTACAGAAATACCGCCATATTTACCCCCAGACCGATATATATAAGCCCTAACCCCACACTTTTTCCCTGTATGTGCAGGGCGCCGGAAACCTTCATCAAAGTGATCATTATTGTGTGAAAGGGAACCAGTATGGAGGAAACAAATATAAGAAAAATAAAACCGCTCAGTTTGGAGGATGTCCGTGAAAGCTTATAACCCGCCATGGAGCTGAACACAATAATACCGCAAAGTCCTATTGCAGTGATTATCAAGGTATTGAAAAAGCTTTTCAGCAGGTCCATTTTTGTCAGGGCTTCCCTGTAATTTTCCAGGGTTGGATGCAGCGGGAAGCTGAGAACCGATTTGAACATATCCCCCTGGCTTTTTAAGGAATTTATCACCGCCATATACAGAGGAAACAGTGTAAATATGCCCAGTACGATCAATACTATCCATACGGTTACGCCTAAAGCGCTGGTCTTCTTCATTACAGCTCCACCTCTTTCCTCTTCATGACGATTACCTGTACCAGTGCAATGATCAGAACTATAACGAACAGTATTATTGCTTTGGCGCTGGCATACCCATACCGCAGATTCTGTGCGAAAGCCTCTGAAAAAATATTGAAGGTGAAGGTCTCGGTGGCTCTTCCCGGGCCGCCCCTGGTCAATCCGTACACCACGTCAAACACTTTGATCGAAGCATTCAGTGTCAGGAAGGAACAAATGGTCACCGCATGGTAAATAAGGGGCAGCGTTATGTGCAGAAAATTCTGGAGGGGGTTCACTCCGTCAATCAGCGCCGCCTCTTTTATCTCCTTTGGAACGCCCTGCAGGGCGGCCATGTAAATCACCATGTAATACCCCACTCCTGCCCAGAGTGAAACTGCTATGATGCAGTAAAAGGACAGGTTTGTATTTCCGATCCAGGATTGGTCCAGAAATTTTAAAAAGGTATTTTCCGCTACACTGGGGAGGACCTTTGAAAATATAAAGGTCCACATGAGGCTGCCTATAATGAGGCTTATCATATTGGGCGCAAAAAACACCGTTCTCAGCAGGGACTTCAATCTCACCTTTGACTCAATCATCACGGCAAGCAGCATGGCGAATACATTTTCAAGAATCACCATGACCACCACGTATTTCAAAGTAAAAACCGTCGCCTGCATAAAGTACTTATCCCCGGAAAATGCCTCTATATAGTTCTTTATGCCCACAAAGTCATACTGCCTGCTGAGGCCGTTCCAGTCTGTCAGGCTGTATATAATGCCGCCTATCATGGGTATTACCAGAAAAATAATGTAAAACAGCAATGCAGGCAGGCAAAAAAGCACCACCGACAGATTTTCCTTATGCCATCTTTTTAGTGTCATATAGCACGCTCCTTGCTACGATTATAAATGTAAAGCGGCCGGATGACCGCTTTACATTTATATAAAAATTTATAAAATGGATTTTCCCGCTTCTATTTAGAGTTTGCTACCGCATCCTTCCAGGCCTTATCCAGTTCTTTTACAGCTTCGTCTCTTGTGAGCTTTTTGCTGTAGTAATTCTGGTATATGGGGCCGGACGCATCTTTAACCGCCGAAGGAATATACCTCTCCTGCACCGACTTGCCATCCTTGACATATGTCATAATTTCCTGTATCCATGGATTCATTTCATATGTGTGGATATTTGCCACAGGATTGAACTGCATGGATTGATAGAAATTATTTGAATCCTGATCGTCCAGAACATAATTTAAGAAATCAATGGCAACATCTTTGTTCTTGCTGTCCGGTGTAGCCGCAAGGCTGGTGGATACAGATGTTACGGCCACGGTATGACTGGGATCGTCGTCCATTGGGAAGGGAGCGACGCCCAGAGGGAAATCCTTATTTGCCTTTAAGATGGATTCCGAGAACCAGGGCCCCTGGAACCACATTGCAGCCTTTCCGTTTGCAAATTCGGCTGCTCCGTCGTCTCCGCCGACCTCAAACATCCTCTTGGAGTCGCCGTATGAATTTACAAAATCCATTACGTCAAATATCTGAGGATATGTGCCGTAGCTTGCTTTTCCCTGATCCATCTTTTCTATGAATTCAGTATCGAGCTTATTGTATATGGTTACCGAGTAATATGCCAGGAATAATTGAGGTATCCAGGCGTCCTTGTATGTGAGAAGGAAAGGAGTGATATTTTTTTCCTTCAGCTTCTTTGCCACATCTTTCATTTCGGTGAGGGTTTGAGGAGGCGTGATCCCATTGTCCTGGAAAATCTTTTTGTTGTACAGGTATCCCCATGCGACGCTCTCCAGTGGCACAGCACATACTTTTCCATCGTATGTTACGGAATTTTTAGCGCTGTCCAGCAGCTTTCCAACAAAGGGCTGACTAGACAGATCGGTGAGATATCCCGCTTTATAATAATTCGGGATGTTATTTACAGCGTGAAGCGCATAGACGTCAACTGAACCTCCGGCGGCCAGCTTGGCTTTTAAAAGCTGCTCCGAATTGTCTCCGCCCGGCATATTCAGGTCATACTTAAGATCATAGTTGTATTTATCCGCAAATTGCTTCAGATAGCCGTCAAACTGATCCTTGAATCTTGAAAGTCCCGGAAGGACCAGGTTGAGCTCAGCTTTTTTCTTTTCCTGTGTTTGCATACTATTGCTCGCGGTTGTGGAGCCGGACTGCGTCGAATTCCCCGCGCCTGTATTTGTGGCGGAAGTACCGCAGCCTGCAAGCAATGAAATAAGGATTGCAATTACAATAGTCAAGGATATTGATTTTCTCATTATGTCTCCTCCATCGTATTTGTAAAATTATAAGGGCCCCTGTTAATGATTATAGGCAAAATAAATAATTTTACTATTCTACGTTATTGATGAAAGGAGCTGTAATATATTGATGAGCTCTTATCTCATTTTGGCCGGGGATATGCCGAAATATTTCTTGAAAAGTTTATGAAAATAAAGTATGTCGGTGTAGCCCACCATCTCGGAGACCGATTTTATGCTGAGCTTGCTGCTCAATATGATTTCTCTGGCCTTCTGCATCCTGAGCTCAATAATATAATCGGTCAGATTTTTACCGTAAGTACCTTTAAAAGTCCTGCTCAAATGCTCTTTTGAAATAAAAAAAGTATTGGACAGGCTTTCCAGGGTTATTTTTTCAGTGAAATGGAGGTCTACATAATCCTTTACCATGCCGATGGTATTCCTGTTATCTTTTTTCCGCCTGTTGACGGATGACAAAACGACAAGCTCAAACAGATTGCAAAGCCTCTCCAACAAGCCTTTCACCGTCATGGGCAAGTCGTTCTCCGAGGAGAATCTGTCTATATTCGCCAGTACCTCATCCAGTTCATAGCCCCTTTCCGTTATCTGTTCCTTTATGAGAAAAATAAATTCCGCATAGACCCTGCTGAGCTCAGCGGAGTCAATACCCTCCAGAGCTTCAAGCTCGGAACAGAACATGGCTGTCGTACTCTTTACCGCTTCGCCGTTGAGCTCATTCAAAAGCGTAAAAATTATCTTTTTGTATTTTACGATAAGCTTCAGCACATCCGTTCTGACAGATTGCGTCAGCTCATATATGATATTGGCCTGACCTTCTCTTTCGGCCTCGATTTCTTCAACGCATCTTTTCAAGGCGTTATTGATGTCATCCGAGTCAAAGGGCTTTAAAATATACTCATTGACCTTTGAGCGTATGGCCTGCTTTGTATATTCGAAATCGTCATATCCGCTGACCACTATTTTTTTAATGCAGGGCTGAACCTGTTCAAGCTGCTTCAGCAGCTCTACACCGTCTACCTCGGGCATTCTCATATCCAGCACAATAATATCCGCCCTGATGCTCTTCAAAAGCTCCATTGCCGACCTCCCGTCGTCCGCTTCGCCGGCAATCTCTATTCCTAATTCATCCCAATTTCCAA
Source organism: Bacillota bacterium (assembly GCA_023397905.1). GTDB lineage: Bacteria > Bacillota > Clostridia > Acetivibrionales > DSM-1351 > Ruminiclostridium. The sequence continues at coordinate 55,323 of JAEWSZ010000059.1, forward strand.
GGTTTCGCACAAGATCTCTGGTCCACTTTTCATCATCAACTATAGCTAATTTATACATTTATTCAGCCTCCGGTAAAGTAACTGGAATCCTAATGGTAACTTTTGTCCCTTCCGACCTGCGGCTTTCAATATGCAGTCCGTATTCCATCCCAAAAGACAATTTCAGTCTGGAATCCACATTTTTGAAGCCAAGACTCTTTGTAAAATTGAAAATTTCATCCTGCTCAAGGTTCCTGCGTATTTCCTCCATTTTTTCAGCCTCTATGCCAACCCCGTTGTCAATTATTTCAAATATGACAAAATCCTCCTCCCTGCGCCCCCTTATGGTTATCTGCCATGGGCCGCCCTTCGTGTCAAGCCCATGGACAAACGCATTCTCGACTATGGGCTGAATGCACAGCTTTGGGATAACGTACGGATAAATTTCCTCATCTGTCTGCAGCTCCACTCTGAGCTTGTCCTGATGACGCAAAAGCTGAATTGTCAGATAATTTTTTACATGAAGTACCTCCTGCTCTATTTTTACCATATCATCCTGGGTCTTTATGGTATATCTGAATATGTCGCTCAAGGCCTTGGTCACCGTCAATATTTCCGGGACGCCTTTTGAAACGGCCATTCCACCCACAAGCATGAGCGAATTGTATAGAAAATGCGGATTTACCTGGGCCTGCAGCGCCTTGAGCTGTGCGGTCCTTTTCTCAATTTTGCTCTTGTATTCGGTATTTATCAATTCCTTAATCTGCCCTATCATCTGGACAAAGCTCCTCTCAAGAATGCCTATTTCATCCTTGTGGAACTTATTTATATTGAGCTCAAATTTGTTGGCTCCAACCTCCTTCATGGACTTGGCGAGGCTGATGACCGGCCTGGTAATTGTAAATGCCACGATTGTAGAAATCAATATGGATACAAATATAAAAATGATACCGGCCAGGATGCTAAAGCCCAGGGTCTGCCGGGAACTGCTGCCTATTGCGCTGTAGGGTATGGTTTTAACTATACAGAAGCTCCCCGTTCTGTCCCATTGATAAAAAAAGTAATTGGAATCGAGCTTCCCGTAGTTTCTTTCATTTTCCTTGTCCGAAACAATGCGCTCAAGCGTAGAATCACTCTCCAGCACACCGGTGTTATTTTTGTAAGGATTGTATGCAATTTTTCCGTTTTTGTCAATAATAAAAAGCATTCCCGCATTATCGGAGGCAAGCATGTCCAGCACGCTGTCCAGCGCCTCCCAGCGTATGTCGAAAACTATATCGCAGATTATTTTCTTGGTTTCAAAATCCCTCATGCTCCTTACGAGAGACACCCCGTTAACATATCCTTCATAGGTGTCCACCACATTGTTATCCGTTATAATCCGGGGATATTTCCTGTTCAGCAAAACCGACTTCTGATTTTTCTGGTCATAGCCCCACAATTGATCTTTGGTAGAATCGTGGTCCAGTATGAGCATATTTGTCTCACTTCTGAAATAGAGCATTTTGTTTCTGATAAGCAGTGATATGCCCTCCAGCTGCCTCTTGGAATAGAACAGCGAGAAAATTTTATCTGAAATGTATTTCTGGTTCTCAAAGGAAACGGAGGCGCCGGAATTATATGCTTCCATGTCCGAAACCAGAGTGCTGTCGGCCATAAATGAAAACAGTGCGTCGTCATGCTGCTGTATAATGTCGTCGGCATACTTTCCGCTCCATATGATCTCATTTACATTTGACTGTACGATTTCCTTCTCCATGGCTTTGGTAGAATTGTTGAAGGATATGCTGATAACTATTATCATTGGAATGCTGGTACAGATTATCATGAGAATGATCAGCCTGTTTTTAAGACTTTTATCGAAATTGTCCACAACTTTTCCCAGCAGGGAAAAAATAGCTATTGATCTCATATGTCACCTGCGGCGTTATTAATATAGTCGGAACAAAGATGGCAAAGCCACTTTGTTTGCGCATGTGCGGCTATTGCCGGCCGCACTGTGCTTTTCACAGACAATAAAAAAGAGTGCTTCAAAACTATATTCACGTAGCTTTGCAACACTCCTGACACTAAAAACCCTATATGTCTTTGTGCAAATATCTCATGCCGATACCTGTATTCCGTTTGATTTCGCTGTCGTCCGGCTTTTCATTACGCCTTGCCACCGTTCCCGAAATGTCGTTATGGAGATGACCCTGGCATTCTGCGCAAAATCTGCCTGTTCTTATGGCTTTTCCGCATTTTTCACATTCCAGAATTATATTTGAGCCTTCCGTTATTTCCAGACGCCCTTCCCGCAGGAACATCTTGATCTTTTCAACGCTTACGTCACACTCCATGGACACCTGGGACAATGTAGCTCCCGGATTGGCGTACAGGTATTCCTTAACTTTTTTAAAAACTTCCTCATCGGCATTTCTGCAATCTATACAAATTGGCGGCCCTCCGATGTAGTTGTATAACCTTCCGCATCGTCTGCAATTTCTGACATCCGGCATAATATCACCCTCCTTTGGCAAATTGGTCCATTCCGGAAACTTGAATAAAAATATACTGCTATTATTTCCTGGTTGTTGCAACAACCCCTGCCATGACCCTGGCGGCACCGGCTTGTTTAAGCACCTTGCTGCACTGGTTTACCGTACTTCCCGTAGTAATTATGTCATCTATAAGCAATATATTCTTGTTAAACACAGCCTCAGGAACAGTTATATCAAATGCTCCTTCCAAATTAAACAGCCTCTCTTTTCTGCCCAACGCACTCTGGCTTTGGGATTCTGAGGTTTTAGTAAGGATGCTTGTTTTCACAGGTATATTTAATGTTCTGGCTACGCAATCCGCTATCAGCCCCGCCTGGTTGTACCCCCGCTGCTTTTTTCTGCTCCTGTGGAGCGGAACTGGGAGGATCAGGTCAATCTCCTCCGGCTTCAGAGTATTTTGCACCTTCAGTGCCAAAAGTTTGCCGAAAGCACGGTAATAGGAGGATTTATCGCTAAACTTAAACCGTTTTAAAGAATTTTTCAGAGAATCCGTATATCTGCCTACACAAACAATTCCGTCACAATAGATCTCCAAATTCTCCGGCAAGCTTAAAAAATTGATGCTGTTATTGTAATACTCCATGCCCTCCGCGCATTTCTCACACAAGCAGATAGGCGTTCCGGCACTTAATATGTCATTGCATAGTGCACATCTGGGAGGGAAAAAATACTCCAGCAGGCTAATAAATATCCCTCCTTTTATAACATTATTTTACATCACTTTTCAATTCAGTGCAACCAACAATATATTTATTCTGCATAACATGCCAAAATACCTCATATTTCATATCTTAAGCAAATCGCACAGCATGGAATTTCTTTCATTGATTTTTACATTGGATACCATCACTTTGACGGCTTTCTTCTGCCCGATTATACACGCCATCTTTTTTGCCCTTGTGACAGCTGTATATCCGAGATTCCTGTTTAGCATAATATAATTTCTCATATGGCAGAGAATTATGGCCGCCTCGCACTGAGAACCCTGCATTTTGTGGACTGTCAGGCTATAGGCGAGATCTATTTCCTCCAGTTCGTTTGTCTGATATATGATGATAAAATCATCATATTGGACAGCCACCCGTTTTTCGGAGGTGCTGCTGTCGCTGCTCTCGTACTCCTCGTGTGCCGTTTCAAGTTCATTTATATGTGATATTTCAATTATTCTTCCGATGTCCCCGTTGAATACGCCGCTGTTTTCCTCCGCCGCATATCTGCCTGTGACTGCGTCTCTCTGGTAGTGGGCCGCTTCATAGTTATTGCTCAGGTGGATAACCTTGTCCCCTTCGCGGAAAATGCTGTTGCCCCTTTTTATCTCAGACTTCTCTTCGGCTGCGGGATTGACCATCTGCTGGACGGCTTTATTCATTTCATATGTGCCGATTTCGGAGGTTTTCTGAGGGCATATGATCTGAACGTCGTCAATCGAATAATTATAACCGGTCATCAGCCTTGTCAGAGCTTCCAGAGTTCTCTTTATCACCCTGTTTTTATCTTCCTCTTCAATTATGAAAAAGTCCTTGTTTTCATTGATGATTTCGGGCATTTCGCCATTAATTATCCTGTTTGCGTTTGAAATTATGCCCGAACCGTCGGCCTGCCTTTTGATAACATTCAGTTTAACGGTTTTTATAACTCCGCTTTTTATCATATCATCAAGGACATTTCCAGCCCCCACAGACGGCAGCTGCTGTGTATCGCCTATCATGACCACCGTGGTTCCGGGTGAAATAGCGGTGAAAAGCGCATTGGCCAGGTCTATGCTGAGCATCGAGCTTTCATCCACCACAATCAGGTCGTATGGCAGCTCATTGCCCTGCCTGTAAAAAAATCCTTTATTTTCATAGGAAAACTGCAGCAGCCGGTGTATGGTCATCGCTTCAAAACCGGTGATCTCAGTGAGCCTTTTAGCGGCTTTCCCTGTTGGGGCCGCCAGCATGAAGCTCATTTCCTCCTGCTTTTCGAAATATCTTTGCAGCACATATATCATACATTCTACCGTAGTGGTTTTTCCGCTTCCCGCTGATCCGGTCAGAATGAGCATATTGGTTGTAAATACAGCCTTAACGGCTTCTCTCTGCATGCTTTCCAGTTCAAAGCCCCGGATGTTTTCAAACTCCTCTATAAGCCTGTCCACATCGTATAGATTCCCCTCCGGATTGCAGCGGGAAATCTCCTTTATGGCCAGAGCTGTTTCGTACTCCATTTTATACATTTCTTTGGTATAAACAGCTTCAAATTTCTCACTGTTCTCGGAGTATGATATATTTATAAAGCTGCCTGATTTGAGCATCCTATTATACGCTTCCTCAAGCTCGGAGGTTTTTATGGAGTCGGTTTCGTTGCTCAGAGCTTTTGCAGTGGCTTCCAGCAGCTTGTCCTTGCACAGGTAGCAGTGCCCGTCGGTCTCCGCCGCCTCAAGGACACTTTTTAGCGCCGCTTCAAGCCTGAAAACCGAGTGAGGGTCTATACCAAGCTTTCCCGCAATTTCATCGCAGCTCTTAAACCCGAAGCCTCTGATATTGGAGAACATGTACGGGTTTTGCTCCGCGATTGCGATGGAGGTCCCTTTAAAGGTATTGTAAATTTTCATGGCCTTTGCTGATGATATGCCGAATTTCTGGAAGAAGATCATCACATTCTGGTATTCCATGTTTTCCATGTATGAATCATGTATGATGCGGGCCTTGTCGGCTGTGATACCTCTTATTTTAACCAGGGCGAGAGGCTCGTTTTTTATGATCTCCAGAGTTCTGCTTCCAAATCCTTCAACAAAACCGGAAGGAGTCTCATAGCCCGCGACAATATTTCTGGCGGTCCTCTCACCGACGCCTTTTATAATCCCGCAGGAAAGGAAGGAGATGATCCCTTCGTCGGTGGCCGGCTCGATAAATTCAACGGTATCAGCCTTGAGCTGCTTTTCTCCCCTGTACGCCGCAACAACGCCGGTCAGCTTGCAGGGCAGAACCGCACTGTGCTCATTGACCTCATAGTAGCCCGTGACGCTTATGATATCCTGGGCTTCATGCTCAAATCCATCCTCGTCTATTATTTTTTCGATTTCAAAGGTGTAGATTTTATAGCCGTTTTCCGCGTTCTCATATATTTTATAGTCGAATCTTCCGATAATACTCAGGTTGGCGCCCACCGGGTAGCTGTCAAAAGACCATCTCTGCTGTTGAAATTGTACTGTTGCCATATGCTTCTCCTACAAATCCGTCTTCATAAGCCAGCTACGGACCGGAGCCCGCCCGGGCTTCCAACTTCAATAACTGGATTTGATATAAATATCTTATCCTATTTTATTCCCTGCGGCAAGAAATACTCATATGGCCTGTGGTTATTATGTATTTTTTTGATATTGTGTATCTTTCTGAACCTTGTTCTTGTAAAATATACAATCCCGTTCGTCGAAGGAACACACTTCCATCAAGGGGAACTGGTCTTCCAGTTTTCTCAGCACCTTTAAGGTATCGTCTCCGGAATCCATGTCAACAACAATGAAACTGCCGTTTACGGCTATATTACGTACAAACCTGCTGTCCATGGCCTCATGGATAATCCTCTCCACATTTTGCTCCTGATCATTGACCAGCAGTACCAGATTGGCTTTTTCCACAAAATATTTTTTTCTTCCGAGCAATTTGAAAATGTCCAGAAATAGACTTATAAGCCCGAATATCGCAAGTAATGAAAGAATTGCATACTCTATTCCCATAGCTATCACTCCGAAAATAACATCGTACCTATAGTTTATGAAATACGGCTTGTACGTGTTACAATGGTGTGTATGCAATTAACGGGGTGTTAAACCAGCTCCTCAAAACTTGAATAGCGTTTTGCATTAGGGTCATGGATTATTATATCGGCTTCTTCCATAGCTGCTATTGTTTCGGCATTCGGGATATTAAGTGAAATTTCAAATGGTATTTTTCCCTGCCGCACACTTTGCCGTACAAAAATATTAAATGCTGTCGTCATATTCATGCCCAATTCAGAAAAAAGCTGCTCTGCCTGCTCTTTCAGTTTCTTATACATACGGATACTTAAATTTGTCGTTTCAGCCATTTACAATCACTCCTTTACAATTTTCCTGCTTCCGTTTTAAAAATCAGAAAGACCAGCGTCAGCTGGTCTTTCGTCAATTATTCAGAATCCTGAATCCTGTCTTCTGATTTCTGTATTACAGCCCCGCTTCTTTCTTCAATGCGGCGGCTACGTCTGTTTTTTCCCAGGTAAAGTCGGCATCCTCTCTGCCAAAATGCCCATAAGCAGCAGTTTTCCTGAAGATCGGCCTTCTTAAATTCAGAGTCTTTATTATTCCCGCAGGCCTTAAATCAAAGTGCTTGTTCACAAGCTCGGAGATCTTTTCCTCGGGTATTACAGCTGTTCCGAAGGTATCCACCAGAACCGACACCGGCTTTGCCACACCGATGGCATATGCCAGCTGAACCTCGCACTTCTTTGCTATTCCCGCTGCAACTATATTTTTTGCAACATATCTTGCCGCATATGCCGCCGAACGGTCCACCTTCGTGGGATCCTTTCCGGAGAACGCACCGCCCCCGTGCCTTGCATATCCGCCGTAAGTGTCAACAATTATCTTTCTTCCCGTAAGTCCTGAGTCGCCCTGGGGTCCGCCCACTACAAACCGCCCCGTCGGATTTATAAAATATTTCGTATTGGCGTCAAGCAGATTTGCAGGAATAACAGGTTTTATGACCTGCTCGATCATATCCTTTTCTATTGTCTCGTGGCTTACCTCCGGCCCGTGCTGTGTGGATATTACCACAGTGTCAACTCTTATTGGCTTGTCGCCGTCGTATTCTACAGTGACCTGTGATTTCCCGTCAGGCCTCAGATAGTTCAGTATTCCTTCTTTTCTGACTTCCGAGAGCCTTTTTGAAAGCTTGTGGGCCAGTGTGATAGGCATGGGCATGAGCTCCGGGGTTTCATCGCACGCATATCCGAACATCATTCCCTGGTCTCCGGCTCCGATAGCCTGAATCTGAGCTTCGCTCATTTCACCGGTTTTAGCCTCCAGCGCCTTGTCAACTCCCATTGCAATATCGGCCGACTGTTCGTCTATTGATGTGAGAACAGAGCAGGTCTCACAGTCAAATCCGAATTTTGCTCTATCATAACCTATCTCCTTGATAGTGTTTCTGACAACCTTCGGAATATCCACATAGCATTTTGTTGAGATCTCTCCCATAACCAGGACCATACCGGTAGTTACCGCCGTCTCGCAGGCAACTCTGGCCTGGGGATCCTGCTCATAAATCGCATCAAGCACTGCATCGGAAATCTGATCGCAGATTTTATCCGGATGCCCTTCTGTAACTGATTCAGATGTAAATAATCTTTTCGACATTTTATACTACCTCCCTATTAATAATTTACCATGAGGTCACTATTTATCCTTTTATGCCGGAATGCCTCCGGTCTTGTGATTTAATAATCTGTAAGCAAAATAAAAAAACCTCTTTACGAGGTTTGACATTTTATTTTGTATAATGATCACCCCTCATCTTTCAGGCAAACTGCCTGCAGGAATTGGCACCGTACACATTTTAAGTGCTGGTTGCCGGGTTTCATAGGGCCCAGTCCCTCCGCCTCTCTTGATAAGGATAAAATATTGACTTGTAAGTTCATTTAACCACAAAATAATTCGTCCGTCAAGTGCATTTTCCTGCTACGGCAGCTTGCCCATGAATTTCTCTATGTTGACAATAAATCGCTCGTGCCGGCCTTCCCCTATCTTTTTCTTCTCGTCAAAGGCTTCAACATTAAAGAGCAGACGTCTCCCATCCGCCTCAACAAGGGTTGCCCTGGCGGTGACCTTCATACCCTTCGGGGTTGCGGCAATGTGCTTTACGTTCAGCATAGTCCCCACAGATGAGCTGTCCTCGGGTATATTCCCCGCAACTGCTTCTGTCGCCGCTTTCTCCATCAACGCAATCATTGCCGGTGTGGCAAAAACCTCAAGAGTGCCGCTTCCCATTGCTTTTGCGGTATTGCCGTCATGTACCTGAACTTCTGCTTCTCCTGTTGCTCCAATTGTAAATTCCATATGCTCCTCCAATCATTATATGCCTTTAGTTCATTACGGTAACCATATTAAAAAAATTATGTAAATTCCTATATTAATATGTTCAAAAATGAGCCTGCCCATTTATCTTGAGCAGGCTCATATAGATCTTGTCATACATTAACCGGAATTAGCCTTCAAGCTGAGGCGTCGGTTCGGAAGCGCCCAACACGGCGGCTCCTTCAAATATCTCCTCAAACTCTGCGCCTTCGACTTTTTCTTTCTCAAGCAGAACCTCAGCCAGCCTTTTAAGCTTGTCGATATTGTCTCTGAGCAGGGTCAAAGTCCTTTCATATGCATCGTCGATAATACTTTTAACTTCATTGTCTATTATGGCTGCCACTTCATCGCTGTAATCCCTTGAATGTGCCAGATCCCTGCCTATAAACACCTCATCGTTTTCGTTGCCGAAAATCATATTGCCCAGCTTGTCACTCATACCGTATTTGGTAACCATGTTCTTTGCAATTTGATTGACTTTTTTCAAATCGCTGGACGCGCCTGTGCTGACTTCATTCAGAATGATCTGTTCAGCCGCCCTGCCTCCCAGAGCAATGATTATCTCTTCTATCAGCTGGGACTTGGTGTGATAGCTCTTATCCTCCTGCGGCCTGCTTGCGGTGTAACCGCCCGCCATACCCGCCGGAATGATGGAAACCCTGTCAACCTTCTGATTTGTAGATATAAGCTTGATGGCTATGGCGTGACCCGCCTCATGGAAAGCTGTGACCTTTTTGTCCTTTTCACTCATGACACGGCTCTTCTTTTCAGGTCCCATCATTACTTTAAAAGCAGCTTCCTTTATTTCTTCATTGCCGATTTTTTTCTTGCTTACCCTGGCAGCCAGCAGAGCCGCTTCATTCAGAAGGTTCTCCAGATCGGCTCCTGTAAAGCCAGGAGTGATCCTTGCCAGTTCATCCAGCTTGACATCCTCTGCCAACGGCTTTCCTCTGGAATGGACCTTCAATATCTGTTCTCTTCCCTTTATATCCGGCAGGCCGACTACGACACGCCTGTCAAAACGCCCCGGCCTTAAAAGTGCAGGGTCCAGGATATCCGGTCTGTTTGTGGCGGCAAGAATGATAACGCCCTCGTTTATACCGAAACCGTCCATTTCCACCAGCAGCTGATTCAAGGTTTGCTCTCTCTCGTCATGGCCGCCGCCCAATCCTGCTCCTCTATGTCTTCCAACCGCGTCAATTTCATCAATAAACACAATACACGGCGCATTCTTCTTGGCCTGTTCAAAAAGGTCGCGGACACGGGATGCTCCCACACCAACAAACATTTCCACGAAGTCGGAACCGCTTATGCTGAAAAACGGAACGCCGGCTTCGCCTGATACGGCCTTTGCCAGGAGTGTTTTACCTGTACCGGGAGGTCCCACCAGAAGAACTCCTTTTGGTATTCTGGCCCCAAGCTCTACAAACTTCTTGGGCGCTTTCAGGAACTCAACGATTTCCGCCAGCTCTTCCTTTTCTTCATCGGCGCCTGCCACATTTTCAAATGTGACCTTTTTCTTATCATCCACAGTCATTTTCGCACGGCTTTTACCGAAGGACATTACACGGTTTCCACCGCCTCCGCCCTGGGACTGCTGGATAAAAAAGAACCAGATGAGAATAAGTATGATAACAAAACCTATCGTCGGCAATATGGCCACCCACCACGGCGCCTGCGGAGGGGTCGTAATATTGAACCTGTCAATAAGTTTACTGTCATATGCCTCTGTAAACCTTTCGGATGCGGAATTAACATCCGCAGGTACTATAACTATATATTTTGTATTTTTGCTCTTGTCATCAATAGGTTTTCTTAATTCTACCGTAGCAGTATCAGTCTGTAGTCCGATACTCTTTATATTTCCTGCCTTAATTTCCGTCAGAAGCTGACCATACTCCATTTTAGGCGGATTGTCGGATGCAGTATAGAATGTAATTATTACTAAAATTATTATAAATATAATAATATAAAAACTGATACCCTTAAAATATTTCAAATATCTCCCTCCTTAATTAACCAAGGTACCAAACTTCAGTCCATAGGCTGATTACTGGCCGATCACTTTCCAAACTACACCTGCGTACTCTTCATTTCAAATACGCCACGGCGTATCCGCGCACCCATTTCATATTGAAAAGCGTAACCCGTTCTTATGAAATCATGCGTCTCCGCCGTAGGCCATATCACCAACGGGAGGCTGATACTTCCCACTGATGCACATTTTTTCAGCCCGTAGAGGCGGGAGTAATTTCCACTGATGATATATTTAATACCAATTTGCCATTTAACTGAAACAAAAACATTATTGCCAAAAATTGCTTTTCTTCGTTTCGTACAGTATATATTATATTAGCATATACACTTATAAAACACAACAAACTCCAGTGAGTGTTAACAATTTATTAAAACGCCTCACAGAAAATTTCCGGTTGTAAAAAAATTTTCAAATTTTATAGCGTTTAAAGGGTTTCAACGAAGTGATAAAATTCATCGCCCCTTCTTTATTTTTTCGTGTAGATATCCCTCTTCAGGATACATACCTCGGGAATATTTCTGTATTTCCCGGCATAATCCAGGCCATAGCCTATGACAAATTCATCAGGTATCTCGATCCCCTTGTATTCCACTTCGACCTTGGCTTTTCTTCTTGAGGGCTTGTCAAGAGCCGCACAGATTTTCACGCTCAGAGGTCCCCTGGTTTTTAACAGCTCCACCAGGTGATTAAGGGTCAGGCCCGTATCAATAATATCTTCAACGATCAATACATGCTTGCCCGAAATATTTATATCAACATCTTTGATAATTTTTACAACACCGGATGATTTCGACGAATCCCCATAGCTTGAAACAGATATGAAATCCAGATCCACAGGAATTGTGATCTTCCTGGCCAGATCCGCCATAAATATGAAGCCGCCCTTCAAAACGCCTATTATGACCAGCTCTTTGCCCTCATAATCCCTCGAAATCCTGTTTCCCAGTTCTTCAACCTTTTTCTCAAGCTCTTCCTTTGTAATTAAAACCCGTTCAATTACGTCCATTTACCACTTATCCCCCTTATTTTAACAACAATTCATACAATTAAATATATCTGACATCTATTATATTATATGGTATAACTAAAAGTAATCATCAATACAGATTTAGTATTATCAGTTACTTTATATTTATCACTTGTTTTATTTCCTATAATCCAAATAATCTCCTTATTTATTGCAATTAATGGAAACCTGTCACGCTCCTTTTTCGGTATTTTATTGTCAATGAAGTATTCTTTGAGCTTTTTTGAGCCATTTGAATTGAGCGGCTTGAAAATATCGCCATTCCGCCTGTTTCTTACCACAAGCCTGAAATCCTCTTTCAAAGCAAGCTCTTCAAAATCAATAAATTTTGTATAAGCATCCCTTTTTTCTTTTATAAACTCACGGCACTGTCCATTTGTATCAAAATTGAGGATGTTTGCCGAGATTATGCCGTTTATACTGGCAATTTCATTTTTGCCCGGGATCTCCAGTTCCTGCTCAAAATCCCGGAACTCTTCCTCCTGCTGCTTTTGTATTATCAATGAACCATAGGATTTCACAGCCTTTAGGCCCAGGGGTATATCTATGCTGGCGCCTGTCCGGCCGCATTCGCACAGCTGCAGAAGCTTCTCCACATGGAGGAACTGCAGCCCCGTAACACTGCCGCAGGCTTCTGCTACCGCCATTCTGACCACGCGGTTTTTCATTGCCCTGGGCATTTTGTTCAGCTCATCCAGATTTAATTCCACATAAAAATCCTTTTGAGATATTCTGGATTTTTGGTAGTATAATTCAGAATTATATCGTAAAAAATCATCGTCTGCCACTACAATTTTAGATAATCTCAGTAAATTATCGGTAATATCGGAACCCGCAGCCGAATTTATGGCTGGAATCACATTTAATCTTATCCTGTTCCTGAAAAAGTCCGTATGGAGATTCGAACTGTCCACAATTGCCTTCAGCCCATTTTCATCCACATATCGCTCAATCTGCTCCCTGTCGGCGTCCAGCAGCGGCCTGATGATATTGTCCCTTTTATATTCCATGCCTCTGAGTCCTTCCAGGCCTGTTCCGCGTATTATCCTCATCAGGACGGTTTCGGCCTGATCATTTCTGGAGTGTGCCACTGCGATCTTCCCGGCGCCCACTGATTCCGCCACCCTGTTGAATTCCTCATACCTGGCATTCCGTCCGGCTTCCTCCAGAGAAATTTTATCATTTCGCGCTTTTTTTGCAATATCAATATGCTTTATATATGCTTCCAGTCCCAGAGAATGGCAGAAATCCCTTACAAGATTCTCATCCCTCGCGGCTTCGTCCCCCCTGAGCATATGATTTATATGGACGGGGAAAAGCTTCAGCCCCAATTCCGAAGAAAGGGAATACAAGATATGGAGAAGGCATACGGAGTCATATCCCCCGGATATTCCCACCACAATACCGTCTCCATAATTTATGAGCGCATTTTTATCAATTGTATTCAAAACCTGTTGTTTCAGCATTGTAAAATCCTTTTGAGCTTTGATGAGGCATTCATCGGCAATTTCTACTGCCTGAACTTTTCCAGATTTGCAAACTTGGTATACTGGCCCAGCCATACCATCTCCACCGTTCCCGTAGAACCGTTTCTGTGCTTTGCAATTATCAGCTCGGCAATGTTCTTCTTCTCGGTATCGGGATTGTAATAATCGTCCCGGTACAGGAACATAACAATATCGGCATCCTGCTCGATAGCCCCGGATTCCCTCAGGTCGCTGAGTATGGGCCTGTGATCCGTTCTGGCCTCGGGGGCACGGCTGAGCTGGGAAAGTGTTATAACCGGAACATTTATCTCCTTTGCCAGTATCTTCAAAGAACGTGATATCTCCGATATTTCCTGCTGTCTGCTTTCACTTTTGGATTTGCTGCCCTGCATGAGCTGCAGATAATCTATAACTACCAGTCCTAAATTGTGTTCGAGTTTGAGCCTTCTGCACTTCGCCCTTATCTCGGTAATTGACACACCTGGAGTATCATCAATAAATATAGGAGCTTCCGACAGGGGCCCCAATGCCTTGGCCACCTTCTGCCAGTCATTGTCCTCCAGCTTTCCCGTCTTCATCCTGTTGCTGTCCACCATGGCTTCACTGCAGAGCATTCTGTTAACCAGCTGCTCCTTTGACATTTCCAGGCTGAATAGGGCCACCGGCACTCCGCTATGTACAGCCGCATTCTGGGCCAGGTTCAGTGCAAAAGCCGTCTTTCCCATGGCAGGTCTGGCGGCTACAAGTATCAGATCCGAATTGTGCAGCCCAGAGGTTTTAAAATCAAGGTCTGCAAAACCTGTAGGTATCCCTGTTATGTTTCCTTTATTGTTGTACAATTCCTCCAGCTTGTTAAAAGTGTCCACCAGTACGTCCTTTATGGGAACAAACCCCTGTGAACTCCTCTTCTGCAGGATATCGAATATATTCTGTTCGGCCTTGTCCAGTATGAAGGCCACTTCCTCCGAAGCGTCGAAACCCAGATCCACTATGTCCGAGGAGGCTTTTATCAGCTTTCGCAAAAGCGCCTTTTCTTCCACGATTTTGGCATAATGCTTTACATTTGCCGTGGTGGGCACCTCCGTAGCTATATTTGTCAGGTACTCCAGACCGCCCACCAGTTCCAGTTTCCCATGAAGCTTCAGGCGCTCCGAAACCGTTATCAGGTCTATGGGCTGCGCCCGGTCGAACAGCTCTATAATAACTTCATAAATCTCTTTGTGGTCAGGCCTGTAAAAATCCTCAGGTTTCAGGATTTCCATAACTACCGGCACTACTTCCTTGTCAATAAGCATTGATCCGATAACCGATTGTTCCGCCTCGATACTCTGAGGAGGTATTCTGCCAAGAGCTCCTAGATCCATACTATTTCTCCATTTTTGATATAATGATAAAGCAGCAAAAAGCCGCTTGCGGCTTCTGTAATGCGAGGATCATAAAATTTTTACGGAATGTTGTTTCGCACTTTACAGGCTTTCGATCTTTGCCGTAAATTTTGAGCTGATCTCGGGGTATAGCTTGACTTCCACATCAAAGGTCCCAACTGATTTCAGCGAATCCGGCATTACCAGCTTCTTTTTATCGATATCCAGCTTATGCTGAGTCTTCAAGGCATCCGCGATATCCTTGCCTGTTATTGATCCGAACAGCTTACCGTTCTCACCTGCTTTTACCTTCAATGTCACGGTAATATTTTTTATTTTATCGGCCAGCTCTTTGGCCTGTGATATTTCTCGTTCCTTTTTATGGGCTTCGGCTTCCTTTTTGGTTTTCATTATATTTACATTGGACGCGCTGGCTTCAACTGCCAGACCTCTTGGAAACAGAAAATTCCTGGCATATCCGTCGCTGGCTTCAACCATTTGTTCCTTTTTTCCCAATCCCTTTACATCCTGCTTTAATATAACTTTCATGTAATATACCTCCTAAATGTTTAAACCCTATTCCTTGTTCAGGCTGTCAATATACTCATAAATCGCAGCCTTCAGGCTCTCCTTTGCCTCCTGTACGGATACATTTTCTATCTGCGCGCCTGCAACAGTCAAATGGCCGCCTCCGCCCAGCTTCTCCAGGATCATCTGCACGTTTATTTCTCCCAGTGACCTGCCGCTGATGACAACCTCACCTTCATGATAGCTGAGCACAAAGGCCGCAACCAGTCCCGATAGGCTCAGCAGCTGATCTGCGGCCTGTGCCGCAATGAGCTGCGCATTTTTTATATTTGAAGGACAAATTGATATTGCAATATTATCATACACCACTTCGGCATCTTTTACTATATTTGATATTGTAATATACGTTTTTAAATCATTCTGGAAAAGCTGCTTTACAGAAACAGTGTCCACGCCCTGTCTTCTCAGGTAGGAAGCCGCTTCAAAGGTCCTGACCCCCGTCTTGAATATGAAGTTTTTAGTGTCCACCACTATTCCCGCGTAAAGGGCTTCAGTCTCAATATTGGTCAGGCGTATTTTCTCTTCCAGGTATTGCAGCAGCTCGGTTACAAGCTCACAGGTGGACGATGCATAGGTCTCCTGGTAGGAAAGCACCGCATCCTGTATAAAATCGGCTCCCCGCCTGTGATGGTCTATTACCACCACCTGGTCAGTCATTCGGAGCAGCTCCGGAGTTTCCGTGAAGCTCGGTCTGTGTGTATCCACCACAATGAGGAGGGTTTTTCTGGTTATGATGTCCAGAGCCTCGTTCCTTCCCACAAAAACATTGCTGTATTCAGGCTCCTTGGCCAGCTTGTTCAATATTGAATCTATATTTGCGTTTGAATGGTTCAGTACGATATTTACTCTCTTGTCCCTGCTTTTAACTATCCTGTATATGCCCAACGCCGCACCCAGGCAGTCTATATCCGCATTTTCATGGCCCATGATAAGTACCGACGGCGCCTGGTCTATCAGTCCACGCAGCGCATAGGCTATAACTCTGGCCTTAACTCTTGTACGCTTTTCAAGCTCTCTTGTGCGGCCTCCGAAGAACCGGAAATTATCTCCGTCCTTGATTACCACATGGTCTCCGCCCCTGCCCAGAGCTATGTCTATACCCGCATACGCATTCTGCATGTTTTCCGTAAATGTGGGGGAATTGATTCCTATGCCTATGCTCAGGGTAACGGGGATCTTGTTTCCCAGATTGATTTCCTTTACCGTCTCCAGTATTTCAAACTTCTTTTCTTCCAGCTCTTTCAGGTATTTAAACGCAAAAACGCACAGGTATTTGTCTCTTTCAAATTTTTTCAGTATACCGCCGGTATGGCTTATCCAACTGGTGATTTTCTTGTCTATCTCGGCCAGCATCTGCTGCCTTTTGGAATCCTCAAGGCTCTGCATGAGGTCGTCGTGATTGTCGATTACGATTATGCCAACGGTGTTTTTATTGTCTTCATAATTTTGCCGTTCATTTATAAGTTCGGTATTATCCACAAAATAGAGCATTACGATAACGCTCTCCTGGTCCTTCCTGTCGTCCACCTTCACCAGATTTCCCAGTACGGAGTAGTAACGGTTGTTTATTGTGATGTCCTTTGAGATATTTAAGCCGTTTTCCTCAGTCATCTGGGGCCTGACTTCATTTACAAAATTATCTACGGTTCTCTGCAGAAAGTCATCGTCTTCAAAGATGCTTTTAAAAGACGCGTTATACCATATGGTAGCGCCGTCAAGCTCAGCCAATACCAGCGGCATCGGAAAATTGAGCAGCGTATCCTTTGTGGCGCAGTCAATATTAAATGTAAGCGTCTCTATGTATTTAGTTATCTCCCTGTTCCTGATATGTGTCGACTTATAATTGTAGATAACCAGAAAAATAAACAAAACATATCCGGGAATAGCCACCAACGGATTGAGTACTGTAATTATCACAATCAAAAATAGAATTATCCAAATATAAAATCCAGCTTTTGGAATAAAAATACGTGATAGTTTTTTACTATCCATTTTACCTCCCTTGCACATGCCGCAAGAAAATTCACTTGAGGGTTTTTGAGGTACGAATAACTTCAATGTACAATCAAATGTTTACCTCGCGCTTTACTCTGGAACTGTTCAGATGCTTTGACAGTTCGGAAAGATCCCCGTAATACTTCTCCACATCATGGTTTTCGATGAGGCCAAGCCGGATCTTATTCTCAATTTTCGTTTCTATCGCTCTATAATTAATGCCAAATCTTTTCCCAAGAAGGTAGCAGATCAAAATAATGTTGGCCAGGGTGTCCGATAAAGTTTCAGCGACCTCTTCCCTGACCCCGTTTACCAATGCCTTAAATAAATTTGCCACATCTGTCAGCAGTTCACTTTTAAGCCAATCAATTATCTTGATATTTCTTGTAATATCAAGCTGGTTATCAAATTGTGCCATATTAACCTCCATGTCCCCAATGTGCCAAATAAATTGACCTCTTGGACACCCAAAAAGTATTTGATCAATACTTTCGAAGATATTGACGAAAAACCGCATTTTATCACTCAGCCGTTTATCAGTATGTAAATTATATCACTTATGCGGCAATTTGACTTCATTTCCCGTTACATTTTATCACAAAAACGGAATGACACAAGATGGACTTTACTTAATTATTCCCCTGTATACCGGATATGAACCGATAAATTTGTAAAAAGAAGTTTTTCTTTTTATCATGGTCAGCGCATCGAACACATCCTGGTCTTCTATATGCCCGTCTATATCCACAAAAAATATATACTGTCCCAGCGCTGTCTTGGAAGGCCTTGACTCGATCCTCGTCATGTTTATATCCCACAGGCTGAAAATATCCAGTATTTTATAGAGGCTTCCGGGCCTGTTGTCGGTTGAAAACACGATTGATGTCTTGTCGGAGCCGGTTCTGGACTTCAATGCCTTTGAAACCACCACAAATCTCGTGTGATTGTTTTCAACATCCTGGACATTTCTGTCCAATACTTCAAGCCCGTATATCCTTGCGGCTATATTTGAAGCTATCGCAGCGGAAGAACCGCCGTCCGCCATAACTCTCTGAGCAGCTTTGGAGGTGCTGTTTTCCTCCAGCTGAACAGCCTGCGGAAATTTGCTGTTGAGATAATTCCTGCACTGGCCCAACGGCTGCGGATGTGAAATTATAATTTTTATGTCTTCGGCGGCAGTCCCCTTTTTGGCTACGAGATTCAGGTTTACCGGTATTGTTATTTCGTCTATTATAAGCAGGTCCTCTTCCTTCGCCAAAACGTCAAGGGTGACGTTTATGGCGCCCTCCAGTGAATTCTCAATGGGAACGATAGCTTCGTCTATATTATAGTTTTTAACCGCGTAAAGCACATCTTTTATTGACTGAAATGCCTTCAATTCATATTGGTGTAGCCCGGCATTGGTTTCGGCATATGCTTCCGCGGCTTCGTGCGAAAAAGTGCCCTGCGGGCCCAAAAAGCCTATACTCTTATTCATGCTGCTCCTATCCCCTGCAAAATCGTGTGCCTCACCCCGAGGCCATAACAGCGGCAGCCGATTCATATCCCCGCCGATGATATATATAATACCACCCTTTATCCGGTTTTCCAACTGTATAATTAAGAATTCAGGAGTCAGAAGTATAAAAAAATCATATTATATAATAATGAAATTGATCCAAATATAATGAAGCGTAAAATTGCCGGAAAGCTCCTTATTAAACAAAGGTTTTCCGGCAATTCCGCATGTTATATATATTATTGAAAGAACTATCTCCCTATCAATCTACGGTCCGGATTTAAACCGGGGCCTGATGGGTTTTGAAATAGCTTTCCATCCTGCTGTCGTCCGGGTGTATCAGCAATTCACGTCCGGCGTCCACGGCGAGCTTGTAGGCGATGACCTGGGGCACGGCCGACAGCTCCAGGCAGCTGAATTCTCCGCCTTTGAGTTCCAGGGCAAGATCGCTGCCATCCACCACCGAGCTTCCCACAACCAGCCCGTTGTTCCACACATCCTTCATGTACCTGGCCAGAGACAGCGCTTTATCATTGTCCCTGCCCCCGTCGTTTAAAACAATTACACAGTGGCGTGTGTCGTATCCGTAATTTGGCCCGTGCATACCTTCCTCAAGCTCGTACCCCATGGAAGCTGTCTGCGGGATTTCCCACACTTTCACAGCCCCTTCCAGCGATACTCCGTATAAGGAGCCCGAACCCGTAAATATTATGCATTGGGACCTCATCATCTGGCGTTTGCTCTTTTTAAGCCATTCAAGGGTTTTTGCAGTGATGGCACGGTGGCTGTCAGGTACCAGCGCCGCTTTTGACAGGTATTCCTCATATTGTGCGGGCGTGATACTGCCCCTTTTAAGTCCTATTTCCAGTGCCAGGAGCATGTGTGCGAAAACCGAAGAGGTGTAGCCTATTGTACGCATAAGATATTCCTCATGCCCGCAGCCCATGTTTATATGGGAGGAAGCCTCACGGGCAAGCGGCGTTTCTTCGGATTCAGTTATGCTCAGGCTCAGGAAACCCATGTCCTGCACCAGCTTCTGGGCATTCCTTGTGACAATCGAGGTCCCCGTCTGCGAGGTAAACACGTACAGCGCTTTTGGGTTATAGTAACCGGTATTATAGCAAAAATCCGCCGGATAGCATACCTTGGTCCCGATGCCGCTGACTTTCTCCACAAAAATCTTTGAGGTGACAGCCGAAGTGTTGGAGGTACCGGAGCCTACAAAAACAATCTCATTGATATCATGTATTTTATCAGATAAATACTCAAAAAACTGGCGGGTATTTTCCTTCCTGTCACGGAGGATACTCTCCAGAATGGACGGTATCCTCTCAATGCAGTCTAAAAGTGTAACCATGTTAAATAATCCTTTCTTTTTCCCAATTAATTTCTGATACCATTTCCTGCTTTAAATTCCAATTCCGCTGTTATTCCTGTTCCTTTGCGGAAAAAGGATCTGAAACCGTCTGGATGAACTCGATCTCTTCGTTGTCAAAACCGATTACATATGCAAACCATAATTTCCATGGCTCCGGCTTTGCCTGGATCACATCCGAATAGGTAGGCGGAACCTTTGGTTTTGCGCCCGCGGCCAGGGCACGTTCATAGGAGGCCTGTATATCCGACGTGCGGAGCGCCAGGTGGGTGAATTTGCCTATGGGCGGAAGCTCCGGGTCAGCGTCGTTGCCTATTTCAATGCATGTGTCGTTGCCCATATCCATTATACATGCCTTTCCGCTGTCCCCCCATTCCCATTCAAGAACTGTTTTAAAGCCCAGTCCTTCTTTATAGAACCGCACCGTCTTTTCATAGTTGTTGGAACGCATGCCTATGTGATGTACTCCCTGTTCAATTATCCTGTCTGCCATTTGATAATCCTCCTTTGATCAATGCATTTCCCTTCAGATTTGATCAGATACTTGCCTTTCAGCTTATTAATCTCAGGCCCTCCAGGCTGGGACCCTGACCCATTGCCCGGGGTTTTGAAGGGCTTCCCTGCCCGCCTGCTGCATAGCCATTATCTCCAGAGTGTCCTCCCTGGAAACCGGCGGTTTTCCATCTTTAAAGAATTTGCACAGTACGTGCATAAATCCGGTGTAATAATCCGTTACGGCAATTTCTTCGTAAACCTTTCCCTTTGAAGCCACCATACGGAAGGGCATCCCCTGTCCCTGGGTGAAGCTTGCCTTCCGGCCCTCTTCCTCATATTCATAAATAATTTTATTTATATTTCCGATTTTTTCTGCCTGACATCTGACCGCTCCCGTTCCCATGACATGCTCCAGCATTTCATACTGATGTATGGAATAGTTGACCATATCTCCGGGGCCGGTGGTGGCGCAGTAATCGGCCTTTCTCCCGTACATGCGTTCAAAGCTCCGCAGCTCAATACAATAGCGCTGGGCGGAGCATGTGAACATAGGCGTATTGTACTGTCCAGCGCGGTTGAACATTCTCACAGCCGCTTCCAGTGTGGGCGCAAAGGTTTTGTCACAGTACACGGGCTTGCCGCAGGCCAGTGCTTTATGAGCCAGCTCCTCGTGGGGAAGGCAGTTGTCGGCGCACATTACCATGACGGCGTCAACCCGTTGAAACAGTTCCTCTTCGCTTTCCGCAGGCCGTACATTCTTTGCGCGGCACCAGGCTTCCGTGGACAAACCGCCCTCCGGCGCATCCTGTTTGGCCCAGACATCGGTCAGCTCCATATCAAAGCCAAATACCTGTGCCGCCAGCCTTAAATAATCCGGATAATGGTTTGTGTGCCAGTTGTCAAGCCACAGGTCTATCATACCAATACGTATCATTGTGCATCATCCTCCTCATACAAGTCTGCGGCAACCCACAGCCAGCGTCCTGCGGGCGTGGTCCGGATGTTATTCTTGGGCCAGTGCGGAACATCTTCCTTGCCGTAAGTCCCGATACCCACCGGCAGTTCTCCGGCCAACTCCCTCCGGGTTCCTGCAAAAAAGCTTCCCCAATGGGGGATTTACAGCTCTTTTCTTTTTACATCGCCGGTAATCGCCCATTCGCAGCTTCTCAGCAGCAGTGTTTTAAACTGCGGAGGCTCAAATGCTATGGTCGAATTCTCCAGCAAACCGTGCCCTGTGTAATACATCCATTTATGACCTAAAATAAAGTCCACCGTCCGGCCTTTACCGTAATTGCCCACTGTCAGCACAGGTTCATTGTTTCCGGTGCCCTTGGCGCTCCATCTTGATTCCAGCTCAGGGTCGGAATAAGCGGTGGCCAATACCTCGAACTCCACATTCCAGACATTTGAAAGCCCGCAGAACAATTCGTCCTTTGTCCTGAAGCCTGTTATTCCTTCAGTAATAGGATGCTCCGTTTCCGTCATTTTCACGTCACAGTAGTTGAAATCCCCATGGGAGGCTTCATCCCGCCACAAAAGCCCTATCATTTTTTCTATTTCCGCCCAATCCCGGAAGCAGGGATGCAGGCCGTGGAAAAACAATATGGGCGTACCGCCGGCCACAGCTTTCTCCAGATTTTTCCGTATGCTTTCGTCCTTCCAGTGCTCATCCGCACAGAGGAAAAAGAAAAGATCGGTGGCCTTTATCCGCCCGGCGTCCCCCATAAAATTTTCTATGGTGTCCACCGCATGGGGGCACTCCCCCACCACCGTAACCTGATACATGCGCGTTTGCTCCAACCAGCGCGCCAGCAGGGACGAAACATAGTTGACATCATGTCCCATTGGACTCACAAACATAGTGATTTGATAAGGTTGTTTCATCGGATTTTCCCTCTTTTCTTAATTTTTTAAACCCGCTCCCGACGCCGTTACCGCCAGCGCTGTCGCGCCCACAAGGCCTGCGTTTTTAGGCTGGAACCCCGACAGTACGATGCCGTTCCGAAGGCCCCTGATGGTGGCGGGATTCAGTATCCCGTTTACCTTCCTGATCAGCCAGCCGTCGCTGACAACACCGCCGCCCAGAATAAACAGGTCCGGATCGGTCACGCGTATAAGATTCATAATTACACAGGCCAGAGTGTCTGCAGCCTGCCTGGTCAGTTCCCGGCAAAGGGCATCGCCCTCGTCCGCCAGCCTGAATATTTCTTTTACATCAATTCCTTCTCCATCCTGCGGCAGGCACAGTGAGGTTGGAAACAAAGGGGTCAGTCTCTGGGCGTTCTGGGCGAAGCCCACGCCGGAAACCACATTTTCCGCACAGCCGCACCTGCCGCAGATACATTCCTGCTTGCTTTCCAGGTTTGTGACCATATGCCCGAGGTGGGGGGGGGGGTGGGGGGGGGGCGGGGGGGGGGGG
>JAEWSZ010000163.1 GCA_023397905.1 Bacillota bacterium
GTTCATACCCCTGCTGGCAGTTCAGCATCTTTTCAATATCGCTGGAATGTTCCTTGTGGTAGGAATTTACCCAGCAAGTGCCCAGACCGTAAGCCTGTGCGGCGATTATCATGTTCTCTGTGGCGGCGCAGGCATCTTCCAGCCGGCATTCCGACTCCCGGCAGAACACCGCGATACACGCGCCCGCCTGTTTGATAAATTTTCCGTACCTGCACCTGTCCGCAATTTTTTCTCTCAGAGCTTCCGAAGTGACTGCCACAAACACCCAGGGCTGGTGGTTGTACCCGCTGGGGGCCATCCGGCCGCAGTCCACAATATCCTCAATAATACTTTTGTCCACCGGCTTATCCAGATACTTTCTCACGCTGATCCGCGACTTGATATTTTTTATTGTCTCCACCGGGCACCTCCATACATTTATTAAAATATATTTTTTCAAGATATACTTTGCCGGGACAGACCACTTGACATATAATCCCGATTGTTGTTCTACTATCATTATATTTCCGTATATGGCCATTATCAATCTAAAATATTGTTGAACCTTACGTATTCAAGGATTATAATTCATATATAACATTATAACTGATTGGGAGCCACGGCTCCCTGCCGCTAATAATCGGAGGTGCGCTATGATCAAGGATTTAATAATAAAAAACAGGACCTACAGAAGGTTTTATCAGGACACGGCAATAGAGAGGAACATACTGGAGGAGCTGATAGACCTGGCAAGGCTGTCGTCGTCGGGGGCCAATCTGCAGTCCTTGAAATACATTATTTCCAACAGCGCCGAAAAGAACGCCCTGATTTTCAACCGTTTGAAATGGGCTGGCTATCTGGCTGACTGGAACGGCCCCGAGGAAGGTGAAAGGCCCTCTGCCTATATCATCATGCTTGGTGACAGGGAAATAAGCAAAAACTACTTCTGGGATCACGGCATAGCCTGCCAGAGCATACTTTTAGGCGCCTGCGAAAAAGGTCTGGGCGGCTGCATGTTTGGCTCGGTGGACATAAATGGGCTGAGAGCCGACCTGGATATACCCGCCAGCTTCGATATCCTTCTGGTAATTGCCCTGGGAAAGCCCAAAGAGGAAGTTGTTCTGGAGCAGTGCAAAAACAGTGCCGATATCAGATACTGGAGAGATGAAAAAAGCGTACATCACGTGCCCAAGAGAAAGCTAAAGGATATTATTCTGGATATATGACAATACCAAATATTTTATCGCTGTGCAGAATGGTGCTGTCCCTGATTTTACTGCTTCTCAGGCCCTTTAGCGCCGCATTTTATGCAATATATGTCCTCTGCGGGCTAAGTGACTTTGCCGACGGGTTCATTGCCAGAAAAACAGGGACGGCGAGCAGGTTGGGCGAAAAGCTCGATTCCCTGGCCGATCTGGTAATGGTCTGCGTCCTGTTTGTCATACTGTATCCGGTACTCCATCTCACAGCCGGCCTTGCCGCCTGTATCATTCTGATATTCATTGTCAGAGCCCTATCGGTTGCGATTGTTTTTAAAAAGCACAGAACCTTTGCGATACTTCATAGCTACGGCAACAAAATCTCGGGAATGCTCCTGTTTATATTCCCTCTGTTGCTGCCTTTGGCGCCTTCAACCGTACTGATGTACATTATCTGCGCCATAGCGGGCGTATCTGCCCTGGAGGAATTGCTTATCCATCTGACTTCGAAACAGCTGGAGGTAAACAGGAAAAGTATTTTTAAAATCTGAAATCTTGCTTAACTTCATTAACATAACTCCCCTTGAATGAATATTATGTATAAGCAACATATATGGAGTGGAGTTATTATGCTGATTTTTAAATCATTAGCCCCAAGTTTGATAAATTTTAATCTCTGGTTTTCTATACTGTTAATTGCCATTTTTGTCGTAGTTCTTTTCATACCTATAATATATGACCACGTATCGGCCTGGATGTCCTATAAACTGGCGGAGAGAAGATTCAATTCCGCCAGCAAAAGAGTCCTTACGGGAGCCACGAGAAAAAGGGACGACGGCGACGGCGCCATAGACGAATTGATAAGCTCGGCAGGCTACGCCTACAGCTTCAAGGATGACGTGTTCTTTTCCACCATGTACGCCTGGCAGCGAAGCATGGGATACTGCCGTCTTTACGATGAGGCATCGGCCCCTCTGGGAATGGTCATAGACTGTGAGCCCATCCATTTCTCCTATAACGGCAAGCGCTGGCTCATTGAGTTCTGGAAAGGCCAGTACGGCATGACCACAGGCTGCGAATTAGGCATATACAACACAAGATGGCCCGACTTAAATATCCCTGGTGTTTTTGACGGAACATACTACAATTGCGCAAGCAACAGTGAAAGAATGTACATGGGATTCATTCTCTATAAAAACGGCCAGGAGATCATCAAAAGAAAAGCTACCCACTGGTGGCTGACAGGCTTCAAGCTGGGCGAGTACTCAGAGCCCTCCGAACTGAAAATGGACGTCTATTTCAGATTTAAAAGCAAAACCATGCGGGATGCTTTTCTGGGCGGCCTCAGGAAGGCCGGCTATAAAGACAGTGAATTTGAAGTAAACGGAGGAATTGTGTATATCAATTTTGACAAGCCTCATACCAAACAGCCTTTAAGCCGTTACAGCCTCACCGCCAGGCTTATGATGCAAAGCAATAAAAGATGGTGCGACTCCTATCAGCTTGTGACAAAGGGTTATACCAGTATGAAGGATAAATTGACGGCGGTCAAGGAAAACTCTCCGGAACTCTATTCGGAGGTTTTCAAAATAGGTAAAGTCGCATCGCTTTACAACATTTTTGATAAAATTTCAGAATTCCTGTATATAACGCCAACAAATACTCAATTTCCCGAGTGAGGTCGATGCCATATGAATAAATTAAAGAGAGTTACACAAATATTTAACTCATCGGAGATAATACCCTTTGACGATTTCTCCAATATTGTGCTGATGAGCGATTGCCACAGGGGAGACGGCAGCTGGGGAGATAATTTCCTGAAAAATAAAAATATTTTCTACGCTGCCCTGACACATTACTATAATAACGACTATACCTATATTGAATTAGGCGACGGCGATGAGCTGTGGGAGAATAAAAATCTTTCCGATATCATGCAGGTGCACAGGGATGTGTTCGGGCTGCTGGCCAAATATCATGATGAAGGAAGATTGTATCTCCTGTTTGGCAATCACGATATGGAAAAGAAAAACTACAAATATGTGAGAAGTAATCTGTACCGGTACCACGTCCAGCGGGAACAGAGCGACATGTCAATATTCAGCGGTATGAATATCCACGAAGGACTTATCCTGAGGCATGTGGAGACAAATGACAAGATCCTTCTGATCCACGGCCACCAGGTTGATACCATGAACGGTACCTTCTGGAGATTGAGCAGATTCCTGGTCAGATATATATGGAGACCCCTTGAAACCTTCGGTGTAAATGACCGGACCAGCACAGCAAAAAATTATGAAAAGAAGATGTCCGTTGCAAACAAGCTGTCCGAGTGGGTTATGAAGGAAAAGCATCTGCTGATAGCCGGGCACAATCACAGGCCCATGTTTCCCGAACCCGGACAGGCGCCGTACTTTAATGACGGGAGCTGCGTCCATCCCAGCAGCATAACAGCCGTAGAAATTTCCGAAGGCAATATAAGCCTGGTAAAGTGGAGCGTAAAGGTGAGAAGCGACGGAACACTGTATGTCGACAGGGACATACTCGGAGGTCCCCGGAAACTGCAGTCTTATTTTGACTATATAAACGGGGTATAGTTTCCGCTTATATTGCAAAAATATTATAAAGAGCGAAGCAAGATTCGGTGGGCACACTGATATCCTTCGTGTAATAAAAATCCGCACAGGCGGCTTTTATGTACACCATTTTTTGTGTATATGGAAAATATGGAGGTATTTATGGCAAAGAAAGGGATGCGAAGGCCGGATCCTTCCGCGCCCCACGGAACTGAAAGCAACCATTCACAACATTTTCAAAAAAATGACGTGAGGCCGGTTCCTGAAATCCAGGGCAAAGCCAGGACCGGAAATAAAAAAGCCGGCCCTGCCTGAACTTTAACATCCGGCACGTAAAAATCCGGGACCGTTTTCGCAAGAAAATCATCCCGGATTTTACAATTTTATATGATACTCTTTAGTCCCATTCCCTATTTTGCCTTTCCAAGCTTTTGCCAGGCCGTTTCCACCTCTTTGACCGCCTTTTCCTTATCGTATGTCCTGGCAATATATCCCTGCATGATCTCGCCCAATTTCATATGAAAGTCGTCGGTGGCGTAGTTTATGCTAAGTTCTCCTGCTTTATTGCTCGAAAGGTAGTTCTTTACCTCGTTTCCGATCTGGGTATTGGGAATTGGCGCATCCTTGATCGGCGGTATTACCTTTGCCGTTTCCTCAAACCACTTTGCTCCATAGTCGGAGGTGTACAGCCAATTATACAGCTCCAGGGCATCCTTTTTGACTTTTGAATCCTTATAAATTCTCACCGCCTGGTCCGCTCCAGTAACCAACAGCGACTCAGCAGGATTTCCGCTGGTGGGATAGCCTGTAAAACCGATTTTTAATTTGGGATTTATTTTAGTTATCTCAGCCTCCACCCAGGACCCCTGCCCCAGCAGCATGGCTGCCTTTCCGCCTGCAAATGCGGCTATCTCCGCATTCCGGTCGGTTTCAAGAGGTTTTTCATCTCCGTATTTTACTGTCATATCCACAAAATTGAACCAGTTGTCGTTTATTATTGGATAATCGGCCAGTTTTGCCTTCCCCTCGGTGAACTTTTTTACAAGCCCCTGGGTGTCGTTGGGCTGGGCCGCATCAAAAAAATGCATAAGCATATTTTTAAATACGGGCCATTCCTTGTAGCCTGTTGTAAAGGGCTGTATGCCTGCGGCCTTGAGCTTTTCGCATGCCGTTCCAAGCTCTATCAGAGTTTTTGGCACAGTTATTTTGTTATTTTCAAATATTTCCTTGTTGTAGAGCATGCCGAAAGCATTTATTTTCATGGGAAAGCCGTAAACCTTGTCCTCATCCGACATTATCTTTTTAACATCATCTTTCAGGGACTTTACAAAGGGCTCCTTGGTCAGGTCCTCCGAATACTTTTCATATGTTTTGATCTCGCTTCCGGCAGAGGTTGTAAATACATCGGGTATATCTCCCGAATTAAGCTTTGCTTTTAATTTTATAAGATAGTCGACCCATACTGTTTCAAGGTTTACAGTTACATTGGGCTTGATTTTTTTATATTCGGCAATGCAGGCTTTCATGGCGGCTTCGTATTCAGGACTGTTATCAAAAATTTTAATGGATACCGGTCCCGTGGAGGCGGCGGTTTTCTGCGAAGCCGTTGATTCCGATTCTGAAGAGGAGGACGATTCCATGGATGTTTCCGAAGCCGAAGCCATCGATTCCTCCTGGGATTTTTTACAGCCTGCAAATACATTAACAACCAGTATGAGAGTCATTGCCAGACATAAAATGCGTTTCTTCATTATCCTTTTCTCCTAAAAATAATAATTCATAAAGCCAATAACTGTTGGCTTTCAGCCGGTAAGTGATTTGTCCGGACCTAGTGATATGTAACATTTAAATTCATATATTGCCGGCGGTTAAATTTCCCCGGGACGTCGTTGTCGTCAGTTGAAATAAAGCGATTATTCCGCCCTCCTCCGCCTAGTCCTGAGAAAACTTTCCTCACCGGGCAATATACGGTTTGATGTTACAGACCACTAGTGATCTATTACAGTATTATTTGTTTAGGATTTGCAGCAGTCTAATAATATATGTATATACAGACAAAAATTAACTTGAATATTTTTTCTCTCCTTCCATTGACCCGGTTTTTGAAGTAAAATAGTTTTATACAATTATTTGCTTTACAAACATCATCGGACATACGGAGAATAATTATGCACTTTTTAAAAAAATTCATCAAATACTATAAACCTTATAAATCGGTATTTTTTATCGATATGTTATGCGCTTTGCTGGCTTCGGCTATTGACCTTGCCTTCCCCCAGATTTTGAATCACCTGGCCAAAGGCCTGTTTACGGGCCCTGGCTCTGAGATCCTTCGGGTATTGTGGATAATCGGCTTGAGCATGGTTGTGATGTATATAGTCAGATACGGCTGCCAGTATTACATCACCTCCTGGGGCCATATAATGGGCGCGAGAATGGAAAGCGACATGAGGCAGGATCTTTTCGACCACTATCAGAAACTTTCCTTTTCATATTATGACAAAAACAATACGGGCGAGATGATGTCAAAGCTCATTTCCGATCTGTTTGACGTTACCGAGCTGGCTCACCACGGCCCTGAGAATATTTTCATATCGGCTATTAAGATAATCGGTTCCTTTACCCTGCTGATGCTGCTGAATGTTCCCATGACATTGATTCTGCTGGCTGTGACAATAATTCTGGTGGTCTTCAGCTGGAATAAAAACAAACACATGCGTTCGGTCTTCATGGACAACCGCAGGAAAATTGCAAATGTGAATTCCCGGCTCCAGGACAGCCTTTCCGGCATACGCGTGGTAAAGTCCTTTGCAAATGAGGAGCTTGAAAGGAATAAATTTACCAGCAGCAATCTTTCATTTTTTGAATCCAAAAAGGAAAGCTACCTGATGATGGGCGGCTTTGAGGCGGGCAACAGCTTTTTCCAGGGCCTGCTCTATATGGCCGTACTGGTAAGCGGAGGCTTTTTTATTGCGAAAGGAACTCTAAAACCCGCAGACCTGGCCATTTATGCCCTTTATATAGGTATTTTCCTGAATCCCATAAATGTGCTTATCAACTTTACCGAAACCTTTCAGAAGGGGTATTCCGGGTTCAGCCGCTTTATGGAAATCATAGAGACCAAGCCTGAAATCGTGGACAGAAAGACCGCCAAGCCTTTGATCAACCCCAGGGGACATATCAGCTATGAAAATGTTTCCTTCCACTATGACGATACCGCCGAGGTTCTGAACGACGTGAGCATTTCCATAGAAGCCGGGAAAACCGTGGCCCTGGTTGGCCCCTCCGGCGGCGGAAAGACTACCATATGCTCCCTGCTCCCCCGCTTTTATGAGGTGAACAGCGGCTCGGTTTTAATTGACGGTGTGGATATAAGAGATGTGACCTTGAAATCCCTGAGGAATTCCATAGGTATAGTCCAGCAGGATGTATACATGTTTACAGGCAGCATACGGGAAAATATAGCCTACGGAAAGCCCTCCGCTTCCTATGAGGAAATCATAGAGGCCGCAAAAAAGGCAAATATCCATGACTTTGTAGTAAGCCTTCCCGACGGGTACGACACCTATGTGGGCGAGCGCGGCACAAGGCTTTCCGGGGGACAAAAGCAGAGAATAGCCATTGCCCGGGTCTTTCTGAAGAACCCGCCAATCCTGATCCTGGATGAGGCTACATCCGCCCTGGACAATGAAAGCGAAAAACATATACAGGCTTCACTGGAGCAGCTGGCCAAAAACAGGACCACAATAGTCATCGCCCACAGGCTGAGCACCATACGCAATGCGGACGAGATCATCGTCATAAGCCAGAGCGGCATTCAGGAACGTGGCACCCACCAGGAGCTTCTATCCCGGAACGGCCTGTACGCAAGATATTACAACATGCAGTTCGAAGGCCTGGACGAGGTAGGTTGAAACAGCGGTTTTAACCCAGCCATGTTATTTCAGGCCGGGCCCTTTCAATGGAATGGCGGTATTTTATGCCGGGGTCCGGATACCCCAGAACCATGAACATCTGCATTTCATATTCTTTGCCGGTGTTGAAATAACTCTGTATGCCGGCGCAATCCCTGTATGCCCTATTGAATATTCCGGCAAAGCATGTGCCCAAACCCATACTGTGAGCCGCCAGAGCCAGATTCTGCGCGGCCAGGGCACTATCCCAGGTACCGAATTCCTTCCTGTTGCAGATTCCGATGAGGGCAGGAGCTCCCAGTAGTATTTTGTAACCGGAATTTGTGATCAGGCCGCTTATTTTGCCGTCTTCCTTTTTCAGAAAATAGTCCTGCGCCATTATTTCCAATTCGGCACAGCCTGTACGGCCCACCGCTACAAATCTGCTTTTTTCCCGGTTGACTGCTGTTGGAGCCTGATTTGCCAGGTATATGAGGCGGCTGATTTTTTTCTTTTCCACCTCTTTGTTCTGATAGCACCGGATAGAGCGCCTTGTGACCATCAGCCGTTCTATCTCGCTCTCAGGAAAAGCCTGTCCATCTTCAAGCGGTATTCCCATCTGTGATACTGGAGCCATGCCCCTTATGGCGTTTTGCGGACATACGCTGGCACAGTGCCCGCAGGATATACAGTACTGCGGATTCCTCACAGTCACCGTATCCCTGTCCGCGTCAATCACCTTTAAGGGACATACCCTGCGGCAGCTCATACACCCTATGCACAGTTCATTGTTTATTTCAACCATATGCAACTGCTTCCTTTCCCGGCGGTTTTATCCTATCTGATGAGTATGTCCGGCCTTCTTACCTCTGCTCCGTCCACAGTTATCTTTCTGGAGGGCCAGCCCGGTATTTCTGTCAATATCTCAGGCCCCTCTGTTGTAGCCAATATGGTATCCTCGCTTTTGGTCCCTGAAATAGTGGGATTCCAGGCATATATCTGATTTTCCTGCACTGTTTCCAGAGTATCAAAATTGGCCAGGAACTCTCTGGCCCTGTACCCGGCAGCCCCTCCCTGGTGGTGGAACTTCCACTCCCCGGGGAACCCGGTTTTGTCATATGTATCCACGGCAGCCTTAAATATACCGGATACCCCGGCGCCGACGATTGTATTCTTTATCAGAGCGGCATCAACGGTCAGACAGGCCTCCTGCTTCTTCAATATTTCCTCATCGGGCCTTCCGAAGCTCACCATCCTGCTCATGGATACGTACAGTCCGTATTTTTCGGCGCCCACAACGACTAACGCATACTTTTTGACCTTATTCCCGGTGGGAACGGGATGCCTGTATTTTTTGATCCTTTCGTCGGCGGCAATAAGGCAGACCGGCAGCTGGATTCCCTGCTTCATGAGCTTTCCGCTAATGTTTGCGGCTATTTCGAATTCGGTATCTCCCTTGCTTATTTCCATGCAGGTCTCCTGTACGGCGATTGCGGTCTGGCTGCATAGTTCTCTCAATCTGCCTATTTCACCCTCCGACAGCGAAAACCTCAGTCTTCTGAAATCATCACAAAGATTTTCAGTATTGAAGTTCCCCGTGTCGCTGGCGACCTTTCTGTCCTGGATCAGTTCCTTGACAACATCATTTTTGTTCCTGCACCAATCAAAGCTCACAAGCTGGAAATCCGGTATTTTTATTTCCTCTTCCGTTATCCTGTATCTCTCTATCTCCGAAGCTATTAAATAAACCTTATCCTTTGTCACCAGGAGGTCTACCACTCCCGTTTCGGAAAACTTGGCCACAAAATCATGGGCCCCGCAGGTCAGCCAGGAAAAGGATTCTCTTCTGGACAGTATAATGCCGTCCAGCCCCTTTGCCGAAAGAAATGCTTTTACTTTATCAAGTTTCGTATAAAATTCATTCATAATGATCAGTCTCCAATGCAGATATGCTTGCCCTTATGGCATTATCCCTGAATATAGCTCTCCAGCAGCGCCTTTGTGGCAGCCAGGGACTTGTCTGAATTTTTTTCTATAACTTCCCTGAGGCCCGGATATTTCAATATCCTCTTTACATATTCCCTGTCCATCCGGCCCAGTATCTCACCAAACGAGAGGTGCGTAGCCTCCGATATCGCGGCAAGCTGCCTTCTGGCACCGGCCTGGACTTCCTTTCTGTGCTCGGGATAACCTATTCCAAACTCCACGCTGAAAAGTTTCTCAAATATAAATTCCAGGTTTACGTCTCCGGCCCATCCGAAGCCTTTGTTCAATGCCAGGGATATGCTGTTTCCGCCGTTTATCTGAGCGTAGAGCCATGCATCAAGAGGCTCCGAAATCAAACCGCACACAATGCCGGGATACTGGACTATGGCGTTTACAAAGCCCTGTCCCGTACCGCAGCCTCCCACTACAAAATCTACAGAGCCTGTGTTCAGGAGCAGCGCCCCCATAAAGCCCGTATCTATGTATGAAACCGCCGGTTCGCCCTCAACGCCGAACATGCCCAGATTTATAATCTCATGTCCGATTTTTTTCAATGCGGCCTCCACCAGGGAATTTTTAGCCGCCGAACTGGATTCTGTGACAATTGCTATTTTCATAATTACCTCCTTGCCCCCATAGGGGCAAAATTTATTTTAAATGCGCATAGGGAGTGTTGCATAACATAATTTACCGCATCAGAAAGTCTTCAATTTCCTCCTTTGTCGGGTCCACAGGATCTGTAGTGAGTCCGGGAATATATTTGCATGCCTCATAGAGGGCGGCGGCGACTTTTCCGTGGACTCCGGTGCAGTGGTGGATATATGGCCCGTGAATGAGCCTGTTCTCCAGCTTCATCCAGTCCTTGAACTCAACCCATACATAAGTACCGTTATTTCTAGGCCCCTTTATGCCTTTGCCCTCGGCCAGCAGCAGCCTGTAATCTCCATTGGTTCCGTCAAATCTGGAGATGGTAATATCCCCTCCCGCGATTTCCCATTCGCAGGCCCCGGGGAAATTGGCCCCGTAATGGTTATTCAGCACTGTCTTTGTTTCCCTGCTCTTCAGGCTTTGAGGGAAAACACCGCAGTGCCAGAGCAGCTCCGCATTGTCATTTTCCGGATGACGGACAGTCATATCCGCAAGGAAAGTAGCCCGCTCGCCCAGCACCGCTGCCTGGGTCATAATTGATGTGACGGCTCCGTGTATATCGGTTTCACAGATGACAGGGAGCCCGTCGTCTGTCAGATCCGACATGGTAAAGCAGGGAGTGATGCCAAAGGCTTCTCTGGCGGGCTTGTTGCACAGCATCGCAATTGCCGACAACCCCTCTGCATCAGCCCACTGCCTGACGGCAATTTTCAATGCTGCCGTTTTCTGCAGCGCTTCGTCATTTATGTCTATCCTGTCTATTTTGACTTTTATATCGTTAATGGTTTCTTTGAGTATTGTAGGCTTCACAGCCAGTATTTCATCTATTGCGCTCTTTATTTCAGGTATAGTTATAGGGACCACTTCTATGCCGAAGCGTTCCAGCAGCTCCTCTTCATTGCACTTTACCGTCCAGAAGCCTCCAGGACGCGTTCCTATCTGCCCGATTCTCAGATTGGTCATGGATTTCACAACGGAAGCGGCGGAGACAAAAATCAGCAGGCCTTTTTTAAAGGAATCATCTGTAATCCTGGTATTTGGTATGTATGTGAAAGGCACTCTGAACTGCTGAAGAACCTTTGAGGTGGCAAA
>JAEWSZ010000014.1 GCA_023397905.1 Bacillota bacterium
CTGATTATGCTTCATAAGTTCCCCTCCTTTCATGGAAAATTATAAACCTTTCTTCATTACAGCTATATTCAATACAATACTGCTTAATTCCCGATTTAATAACTCAACATCTCCTTCTGTCAGATCACTTCTCTTTTGAAGTTCAATTATCTCATTTTTCCTTGCTTCCAAACTACACAGTTTCATTCTGTTAATAATGTCCATAGCCGCTTTTCTATTGTCCTCAAAAATGCTCTTGGATTGAATTATATTTGCAAAACTTTCAGCAGTGGATGCGGAAAATTTACTTAATATCTCTCCTGTTAAAATACCCGCCTTGCTTTTAATTCTATCAACGGCAAAATCAAATGCCCGCCTCACTTCATCCGACTTGACTTCATCAAAGTTAATATCATCTTTTATCTGGAAATATACATTATTGTCAATGCATATTGTAGCCAGCAGCATTAATTGAAGCTTTGCAAGTCTTTCCTCAATATCTTCGGCTGAGGTTTCTTTTTTGGCACTGCTCTTTTTTACCACATTTATTTCTTTTGTCTGTGTTCTCTGCCTGTTTTTATTGCTTTGCCTTTTTGCCATTTCGGAATAAATTGATTGCTCACTTACTCCAAATTCCCTGGACAATTTTTTTACGTAAAGCTCTCTTTCTACATTATTGTCAATTTTATCCAATATAACCATGGCCTCGTCAAGAAACTTGACTTTTCCATCGTTTGTAGACGTATCTATTTTGTTATCCAAAATATTCAATTTAAAATCTACAAGGGTCTTGGATTTCCCCACAAGCTTTTTAAATTCCTCAACACCCCTTGTTTTTATAAATTCATCAGGATCCTTCCCCGACGGAATTGATAAAACCTTGACATTACAGCCGATTTCATTGAGCAAATCCAGGCTCCTTAAAGCTGCGGCCTGTCCAGCATTGTCAGAGTCAAAGGAAAGAACTATTTCTTCCGTATACTTTTTTAAAAGCTTTCCCTGATTCTCAGTCAGCGCTGTTCCCAATGGTGCAACTGCATTTATTATTCCACTTTGATGCAAGGATATAACATCCATATAGCCTTCTGCCAAAATAATCTGCTTGGCGCAGGCGCTTTTTGCAAAATTCATCGCATACAGATGCTTTCCCTTCTGGTACAATTCGGTTTCAGGCGAATTCATGTATTTGGGCTGGGAAGAATCCATAACCCTTCCTCCAAACGCAATCACATTTCCCCTTATATCAAATATGGGAAACATGACTCTTCCCCTGAACCTGTCATATACCTTGTCGGTTCCCTCCTTGGCTATAACCAGACCGCTGCTCAAAATCGACTTCTGGCTGAAGCCTTTTGATTGCAAGTACTTGTAAAGAGAATCATACCTGTCCTCGGCATATCCCAGTCCAAACTTGACAATGGTCTGCCTGTCAATCCTTCTGTTTACCAGATATGACATTGAAACCTTATTTCTCTCGCTGTTCAAATTATTATGAAAAAATCTCGCGGCCTCAACGTTTATCTGCAGCAGTTCCTTCTTTAATCTGGCTCTGGCGTCATCCTGAACACCTTCATTATTTTCAGGTATCTGTATCTTGGCTCTGTCTGCAAGCAATTTTAAAGCTTCAGGAAAATCAAGATTTTCTATACCCATAATAAAATGTATTACATTGCCGCCTTTGCCGCATCCAAAACAATGAAATATTTGCTTTACCGGCTCCACAGAAAATGAAGCTGTCTTTTCATTATGGAAAGGACATCTGCCGAAATAATTCTTTCCCTTCTTATCAAGCTTTACATACTCTGAAATCACATCAACAATATCATTACTTACTCTTATTTCCTCAATCAGATCCTCAGGAAAAAAATTTGCCATTATGCACTACATTCCAATCTGGTTTGATAAATTATTTTAAATCATTTATCAATATTATAAGCATATATCCAATAGTAATTGACTTTAATATTTGTTCGACATTATTATTAATAATCCTTCTTTTTTGATAAAAAAAAGTATGCAACAGAATAAGCCCAAAATCAATCGCATTGAAAGTACATAACAATTGACTTTAATATTCGTCCGCATACTTCTTTAATTTATTTCCGATACTTAAACCATCCAATAAATTATTCTATTATTTAATTCACCGGTTCAGGCTATGCAGTCATAAATCACATCCCTGGCGGTCACCGGAGTCACAGAATTTTTATACATCAGTTTTATAAGGTCGAGCATGCCGTCCTTTGAAGGTGATATATCATTTATTACGGCAGTTTCAGCTTCTCCGCCGTCCTTGGTCAGGTTAATCCGTATTCCGTAGGTACAGGAATTATTCATTTCACATGCTACTAAATAATACTCCAAATTAAGCTCTTTGTACTGATATCCAATGGTATCACTAATTTCAAGTTTCTTTGAGTAAACCAGTTCCATTTCACATACCTCCCTATCCGCTTCACCACATGTTATTAAAATTCTAGGCTTATTATATTACATTGTCTTTGGCTTATTCCACACAAAAGTTTTTTGCTATTTCGACCACTTAACATAAATTACTTCCAATGCTTGTAATTATAGTGTCGAAGTATGCAATATTATCAATTATTTACATTGAACTTACGCCTTTTAGGTGTTACTATTTTACGTGAACCAAGTCATTTTTTCACTATATTTAAAAATTCTACAAAGTTTATATAGTGGCGATTTTTTTATATAATTTTTTTAGTTTCAGGGGGGTATTTCATGGAAAGCAATGAAAATAACAAGGTGAAAAAAATTAATTTTTTGAAAATTTTAAATTCCGCTATTTCTGATATGGCCGAGCTGCCTAAAAAGATGTTAAAGTATGCCACTCCGGCTTCTCTATGCCTGTTGACCATAGGTACTGCGCTGTTTGTATCCAACAGGACCAGCAATGATTACAGCAGCGTTTTTGAATTTACCACCACCACGCTGATCACCAACAGCATATTTGTGCTGGCCGAATTTATAATAGCTTCACTGGTAATGGATATTTTCATCAAGAAAAGATCGTAGCAGAAAATATTTCCCGGATCCGCACCGGTCCAAACCTTGACCGGAACCAAAGCCGGAAGGCCGGAATGTAAAAAAATAAACAATAAAAAGCAAGGGGCTTTAAATAAAACCCTTTGCTTTTTTGTTTATCTTTTTTTAATTTACTTCTTAATTTAAAACCAACTAAATCAAATTTGATATTAAGCCTTTGCCGGCTTGTTTGGCACGGTTTTTTTCTGGCTTTCCTTCCACATAACATACAGCGGGCTGGCTATGAATATTGAAGAATAACATCCTGCAGCAAGACCGACTATGAGCGGGAAGCTGAACTCTTCTATGGAAACAATGCCGTTTATCTTCGCTGCTATATAAACAGTAGTAATGGCGATCAATGCTGTTACTACCGTATTGATTGACCTGTTCAGGGTCTGCAGGATACTCTGGTTGACCAGCTCAGGCAACGGCATCTTTCTGAGAAGCTTGCTGTTTTCTCTGATACGGTCATATATAATAATGGTATCGTTCATTGAATAACCGACAACTGTGAGTATGGCCGCTATAAATGACTCATTCAGAGGAATCTGGAATATCAGATATACGGCTACCATTACCAGGCTGTCATGAAGTACGCCGATAACAGCAAAAACACCGGCTGACAGACCCGACATCATTCTGAATCTGTACCATACATAGAGGATTATCAGCAAAAACGCAATTCCAACGGCTTTAAAACCATTCTGCATTATTTCCTTGCCTATGAAGGGCTCAACGCTCTCTACATTTATAACAGGATCGGCAGCTGTCAATTTAAACTCTTTGACCACTTCGTCCTCTACCTTTGTAACTTCGTTATTGGTAAGCGTGTCCTTGCTTCCGATGCTGATCTTTATTACATCAAAGCTCTGGTTTCCGCCGTTTATATCAAACTGAGACGACTTCTGAACATTTGCGGGTTTGTTGACCGTATTCCTGACAAACTCTGCGATCTGGTTCTGCAGATCCTGTGTGTTTGTTTCGGTGAACATGCCCGGATTGGCTCTCATCTCTATAACAGTTCCGCCTTCAAACTGTATATCCAGTTTAAAGCCGTCATGTACAAAATAGGAAATAATACCGGCCACAATGATCAATATTGAAATTATAAAGAAGTAATATCTTTTGCTGTATAAATTAACCATTTGCGTTGCCTCCTTTCAACCTTACGCCATACAAAACAGGATGCTTCGCTATGTCCAGATCGGATACGGCTTTGAGCATCAACCTGGTTGCCGTTACGGCAGTCAGGAAGCTTAATATAACGCCGATTCCCAGAGTGTATGCAAAACTCTGTATAGGGCCTGTACCAAATCTCAGCAATACGAGCGCGGCTATAAGTGTCGTCACATTACCGTCAAGCACTGCTGCAAAGGCTCTCTTGAAGCCCACATCAATTGCGGAGCGAAGAGTTTTTCCGCTTCTCAATTCCTCTTTGATTCTCTCAAATATAATTACATTGGCGTCAACAGCCATACCTATTGTAAGTATAAGACCGGCAATACCCGGAAGTGTAACTGTAATATGCATCCATGACAACGCCAGCAGTTCCAGTATCGTATGCAGGAACAAGCCTATGCATGCGATAAATCCCGGCAATCTATAGTAGAACAACATAAACAGGCATATGAGCACAAAGGCGATAACAAATGCGTCAATACTTACTGTAAGCGCATTTGAACCAAGTGTCGGACTGATGTTGTTTACCTGCTTCGCTTCTAGTTTAAAGGGCAGCGAACCGGATTTGATCAAGCCTGCAAGATTCTTTGCTTCCTCCTGCTGAGCTTCTGATCTTGTTCCTCCGATACTGATCTGAGCGCTTCCCGTGTTTGGAATCTGTTCCTTAACAACCGGCGCGCTTATTTGATCGTTATCCATGTAAATGGCTATTGGCTTGCCCACGAGTCTTCCCGTAGCTTCCGAAAATCTCTGGGCCGCTTCGGATTTCAGCTTCAGCGATACTACGTATCCGCTTCCGTCCCCTGCCAGCTCCGCAGTGGCGTCCACCACGTCGGTACCCTGCAGTATTATCCTATTCTTTTCATCTTCTTTGGTTGTATCGGCAGGCAAATATGTTCCGTCCGCCGCTTTCTTATTTTCATCCACTTCCTGGAAGGTTAGCAATGCAGTTTTACCGATTTCTTCAATTGACTTCTGAGGATCGAACTTTTCACCTTTTTTATGTGGTATCTGAACAAGTAAATATCCCTTTTGAATATCAGTCGTAACTATTCTATCGAAAATATTCTGAGCATCCAGTCTCTTTTCGATAGTATATTTTGCCGCATTCAGATCCTTTTCCGAAGGCAGGCTTCCATCATTAGTAATTGCATATAGTCTTGCGTCTACGCCTCCCTGAATATCTATGCCCGGTCTGATATCCCTTGCGCCGGGTATATCAAATCCGATAATAGACCCAAAAGCTGCTATCCAGGTTAAAATTCCTGTGATAATTAATATCGAGAAAAATTTAACCGCGTTGCTTCCTCTCATTTGTAGAATTCCCCCTTATTTTGTTATATGAATCTTTAGTATGATTTCCATCAATGCAGGAACCGCTTGCGGTAAAGATTCATTCCACTTAAGCATTATATAACTAAGAAAAATACTAGTCAACAAATATGTCTCATTGTTCACTAGAAATTTACATATTACAGCAATCTATTCTCATTAATAACCAGCTGGAAATCCAGCTTCAGATAGGCTGCCGCCCTCCTGCACATGGTCATCCTGGTGAGAAATATCTCAAAATAATCAATGACAGGACATATTTCAGTATCTATATGAAGCTGGAGCGTTGCGCTCTTTTTTTCATTGTCCACTGAAAGGTTTGAGCTTTCAACCGCATAATTTACCCTGTCGTGAATATCAAATGTGGCAAAATCGGTATTCTGAACCCTCGACCTGTGCACATCGGATTTATCCGCCAAAATAAGGGCCGCAGAAATTATGCTCACCGCAGTGCCCGAGTTCTCATCATGATTTCCTATGGCAAGCATGATTTCACAGACCTCACCGTAAGCCATTCCCATTCTGAGCAAAAGCTCATAGGCCAGGATTGCTCCTGAGTGGGCGTGGTCCACACGGTTGATGGCATTGCCTATATCATGCAGATATCCTGCTATCTCGGCCAGTTCTGCGTCCCTGAAGCAGTATCCAAGCTCAACAAGTATATTGCGGGCCCTTTTGGAGACCTGTGTCAAATGCCGGAAGGAGTGCTCCGTATACCCCATTTCCTTGAGCTGCCTGTCTGCCGTGGCGATGAGGTGCTTCACTTCTTCATTTTCCCTTACCTGTTTTGGAGTTATCATAAAGCCTCCGTAAGCCGCAGCTGCGGCAGCAAAATTAATCAGCCACCCAGTTAATAGAATATACAATCTTTGTAAAATTATTTATAATACTTCAAAAGATTGATATATTCATTTGCATTGTTCTTTATGTCCTGTATTTCCTGTTCTGTCAAAGCCCTTTTTACTTCCGCCGGACTGCCGGCTATAAGACTGCCGTCCGGTATTTTTGTCCTTGGGGTCACAACACTGCCGGCTGCCACCAGACAGTTGCTGCCAATTTCCGAATCATCCATAACTATTGCGCCCATTCCGATAAGTGTATTGTTGCCGATATGGCAGCTGTGCAAAATAGCACCATGCCCTACGGTAACGTGAGAACCGATTTTTACATCCGCACCCTTTTTGCAGTGCAGTATACAGCCTTCCTGTATGTTGGTATTGTCGCCGACTACTATGCTGTCAATGTCCCCGCGCAAAACCGCATTGTACCATATGGTTGTGCTTTCACCCAGCACAACGTCTCCTACAACAGTACTGTTTGGAGCTACAAATGCGGTTTCCGGGATTTTTGGTGTAATGTTATTATACTCTCTTATCACAATGTTCCCCTCTTTATCTATTCTTGAGTTTTTATCCAGATTGCGCACTCTACTCTCTTTTTCTCGAGCTCACAACCTATTTTATATGGAATATTAATATCATTATTGAATTGATATGCGTTGGCAGCACATCCTCCACTGCAATAAAATTTCGCCCAGCATTCCGAGCAATCTTTTTTTGTATAAACATTTGATTTCTGAAAATTCTTCTGAAAATCAGAATTAAATACACCCTGGTGAATATTTCCCATTTTAAATTTTTCGTCGCCTACAAACTGATGACAGGGGTACAGGTCCCCCTCAGGAGTTACGGCCAGATATTCATGACCCGAACCACAGCCCCCAAGCCGCTTTATTACACATGGGCCCTGCTGGAGATCTATCATAAAATGAAAGAAATTAAAACCCCTGTTATCCTTCCCTCTCTCTACGTACTCATGAGCAAGGCGCTCATACTCCGAAAAAAGCTCCGGCAGATCCTGTTCACGGATATCATAGCCCGAGTCTTTTGCCGCTACCACAGGTTCTATGGATATCTGCTTGAAGCCTTCATCCGCCAGATGGAGCACATCCTCGGAAAAGTCCAGATTTTCGCGGGTAAAAGTTCCCCTTACATAATAATTGTCCTGATTCCGAGACTCAGCCATATCCCTGATCTTCGGCAGTATGCCGTCATAAGTGCCTGAGCCGTCCACTCTCGGCCTCATTCTGTCATTGGTTTCCCTGCGCCCGTCAATACTCAGAACTACGTTGTGCATATTCTTATTAATGAATTCCTTGTTGCTGTCGTTGAGCAGGACCGCATTGGTGGTAATGGTGAATCTGAAGTTTTTGCCGGTTTCCTTTTCTCTGAGCCTTGCATACTCCACTATCTGCTTTACCACGTCAAAATTCATAAGCGGTTCTCCGCCGAAAAAGTCAACCTCAAGATTCCTTCTCCCGGCCGACTTTTCAATAAGAAAATCTATAGCTTTCTTTCCCGTCCCGGCATCCATCATGGTCCTATGTCCGCCGAAGCTTCCGGTGGAAGCAAAACAGTACTTACAGCGCAGATTGCAGTCATGGCATATATGAAGGCACAGGGCTTTGACCACAGGCTTTCTTTCCCAATTCTGCAGGGCATCGGAATATGAATCCTCACTA
Source organism: Bacillota bacterium (assembly GCA_023397905.1). Taxonomy (GTDB): domain Bacteria; phylum Bacillota; class Clostridia; order Acetivibrionales; family DSM-1351; genus Ruminiclostridium. The sequence goes on from JAEWSZ010000014.1 coordinate 8,060, forward strand.
AAGAGCAGACCTTCGGATTCCAATTTTGATATCTCATCATAGGCATCCGAAACAGCCTGTCCCTCATATTTTTCCGACAGGGCCTCCGCAATCTGCTCTCTGGTGCCGGACTTGTACATACCGACAACATCAAATGCCTCGTCATCAAATATATGTACTGCTCCGCTGTTTATATCAAGGACTATGTTTGTATCATGCATCTTGTACTTGTGAATCATTTAATAACAGTCCTCCTAAGACCCAAGTATAGAAATATGTAATTGATCTCCATACTTTAAAAAAAGAGAAAAGTGTTATTTAAAACACCTTTCACTTTTCCAACTTACAAGAAGTATAGTATTTAATACTGAATATTTTTGTTTTGTTCCGGATTCCAGCCTCTGCCCCTATGGGTTTCGCCCTGAATCCCGGATACCGGTTCCTTGATAATTACTTCTTTTCACAGCTCTGATTTGCAACTGTGCAGGAAGTTTTGCATGCGGACTGGCATGATGTCTGACATTCTCCGCATCCGCCGTGAGCAAGGCTCTCTTTGAGAGTAGCTGTGTTGATGGTTTTTATATGCTTCATTTTAAAGTGTCCCCCCTATTAATTTTCTTAGCAGATTATAGCACATTTCAAAAGTTTTGAAAAGGCATTTTTGTGAAACCCGGATTCCAACACTTTTCAGAGGTTCTCACCGCAGATTGATCCCGAATATGCCTCCCAAACAGCCTACAATGGCTCCGATTACCACGGTCAGCAGCACCTGTACATCAATGGCAAAATTCAAAAAAACTATACTGCTGGCCAGATACAGTATTGCAACATACAGTACCCCCACCGCCAGACCGTTCATCCAGCCCTTGCTCCTTACGTTTTTCGTAGAGTAGGCCGATGCTGCCAGAACGCTTATGACAGTAGTTACAAGAACAGCGATAAATGTATATTTTTCAGGAAAATCCGTGTAAGTCAAAAACAGAGCAAATGCCAAAAAACATGGAAGAGTTATGAGAAAGGATATTATCAACCCTTTGATCACTCTTATCAGATTCACGTGCTCGTCAAGCTGCTTCTTCAGTCCGGGTATTTGTCCAGCCATAAGTATACCTCCAAAATAAAATATAAAAGAATGTTTTCAATATATTTTATTTTTAAGGCCGGCTGCTTAGAACAAGCAGTAATTAAATTTATTCATTATTTTATCTGTAATCCGTTAACGCCTGTGCTTCTAATGCTTAATTCCCGTTAGTGCTCTCACATTTATATGCTTTATATTATGACTCAACAGGCTTTATCACATCTTTGACAGCCCAGCGCTTAATCAGTATCTTTGTCCTTTCAACGCCGGATTCAACGGTTATCTCGTCATCCTTTATATTTACTATCTTTCCGGAAATGCCGCCTATTGTTGTAACGGACCAGCCAACCTGCAAGGAGTTGAGAAGTTCCTTTGTCTTCTTTTCCTTTCTCTTCTGGGGAAGAATGAGCATGACATACATAAGTCCGAAAACTAAAGCCATAGGCAGGACAAATCCAACCAAAATTTGTTCCATAAAATAAAAACCTCCATCAAATTATTTATTTAACACAGTAATACTGTATTAACCGATTAGTCATAAATCATCTGTTTCAACTTTTGGCAAGGGGTTTTGAGTATCCGAATTTATAATAAAATTCATCCCTGAAACTACCAAGTCTATCATCAATTATAGCCTGTCTCACCTGTTTCATCAAGTTAATTAAGAAATATAAATTGTGCCATGTGGTCAATCTCAATCCCAGCAGCTCGCCGCACTTGAGCAGATGCCTTATATATGCCCGGGAATAGTTGCGGCAGACATAGCAGTCGCACTCGGGATCCAGCTTTGAAAAATCCCTGGCATATTTGGCGTCGCGTATTATAACTCTTCCCTGGCTTGTCATCACCGTGCCGTTCCGCCCGATCCTTGTGGGAAGAACGCAGTCAAACATGTCGATTCCGCGGATGGCGCCTTCGATCAAATAGTCCGGTGTGCCGACTCCCATGAGATACCGTGGCTTGTCCGCAGGCAGCATGGGCGCCGTGTAATCCAAAACCTCATACATCAGCTCCGCTGGCTCTCCCACACTCAGGCCGCCTATGGCATAACCCGGAAAATCCAGTTCTTTCAGCTGATTGAGGCTCTCTATCCTCAGATCTTTATACATGCCGCCCTGAACTATTCCGAAGAGGGATTGCTTTTCCGTATCCGCATGGGCATCCTTGCAGCGTTTGGCCCATCTGGTGGTGCGCTCCATGGATTTTTTAACATAGTCGTATTCAGCTGGATAGGGGGCGCATTCATCGAAAGCCATTATAATATCCGCCCCCAGATCATTTTCGATGCCAATTACCGACTCAGGAGTAAACATATGCCTTGAGCCGTCTATGTGTGACCGGAAGGCGACGCCCTCCTCGGTGATCTTCCGGAGGCCGCTGAGGCTGAATACCTGAAATCCGCCGCTGTCAGTCAGTATAGGCCTGTCCCAGTTCATAAAACCGTGCAGTCCTCCCGCCTGTTTTACAATATCCTGACCCGGTCTCAAATAACAGTGATAGGTATTGCTCAAAATGATTTTAGCCTCTATTTCCTTCAGTTCCTCGGGAGACATCCCTTTTACGGTTGCCAGGGTTCCCACCGGCATGAAAACCGGGGTGTCAAAGGAACCGTGCGGAGTGTGAACTCTGCCCAGCCTTGCTCCCGTCTGTTTACAGGTTTTTATCAATTCATAAGTAACCGCTGCCATATATCTAACCTTTCCCCAATTATGTCATAATCTGTTGTTTTGTATAACTCTTACAACTGCCCTGTTCCTTCTTATTTTATGAACATTGCATCCCCGAAGCTGAAAAATCTGTATCTTTCACTTACCGCTTCCGAATAGGCATTCAAAACCTTTTCCCTGCCTGCCAGGGCGCTGACCAGCATTATGAGCGTGGACTCGGGCAGGTGGAAATTCGTTATGAGCCTGTCCACGATTTTAAATTCATAGCCCGGGTATATAAAAATATCGGTCCAGCCGTCGCAGGGGCTGAGTTCACTTCCGGCGGCTCCGGCCGTGTCCAGCACTCTGCAGCTTGTGGTGCCCACGGCGGCCACTTTTTTGCCTTCTCTTCTGACCTTATTTATAATGTCGCAGGCATCCTTATTTATTGAATAGTATTCGGAGTGCATCCTGTGAGTGGTTATATCCTCAACCTTGACCGGCCTGAAGGTGCCCAGTCCCACATGGAGCATGACATATGCTACTTTTACGCCTTTGTTTTCAAGTGTCTTCAGAAGCTCCTGCGTAAAGTGCAGTCCAGCTGTAGGCGCCGCCGCCGAACCGTCGTATTTTGCATAAACGG
>JAEWSZ010000025.1 GCA_023397905.1 Bacillota bacterium
GATTATCATTGCCCAGTACGGTGGGCCGGACGGCGAATTGGGAGCTTCCCTGCGCTATTTAAGTCAGCGTTACAGTATGCCGTATCCGGAATTAAAAGCAATTTTGACTGATATCGGAACTGAAGAATCAGTACCATAATATTATCAGTAACGGTTTCTTCCGTACTGGGTGCTGCCAGCGGCAAGCAGGGCGATGATGGAAACAGAGTCAGTCACATTTTAAAATAAATAAAAATAGTCTCGGAAAAATCATAAAAAAATCTTTCTATAACTATTGAAAAAGAAAAATAAAAACAGTATAATCTGGAGGTAAGGCACTTAATAGGTGCAAAGCAGGTTTAAAGTGTTAGCTGCACCAATCCCTGCATACGGAGAATCGGCTCCATACGCAACGTAATATTCGCACAATTGCAGTTATAATATGCTTCTTAAGCCGTTTTCCGTACAGAAGTATAGTGTTTCTATTGCACTTGTCTGCCGAACGCTGTGCTATGGGATATAATTCCGTAACGGCGCTCTTTTTGTTGCCTTATCACTGGCACAATAGCGAAAAATCATCCTTAAAGGATTGATTTCACGCAAGTCTGCCTTTGATAAGACCAGAATGCTTTCACGCGGCAAAAGCCCAAATGAAAGGGGGAAAGGCAGACAGGTGCAGGCGAAAGCTAGGAGCGGATTATTAAAAATAAAATACTGCTTTCCTTAGAACTGTCGTATCAAGCGTTCGAAACCGTACTTTAAAAGCGGTGGAAATTTTCACAGGCGGGTCTATTTGTGGCTTATCTTCTAGATGGTAGCAAGAACCGATCCAATGCGATATATGAGAAAAGGGGTATTAAAAAATGAAAAAACTAATTTCCAGCCTGTTGGCTATCCTCATGACAGTCAGCATATCCGTGACAGCATTTGCGGCGGAGACAACCGCATATCATGATGACATTAACAGCATTATCACTTCGGATTCTATCTCCCAGCAAAACACAACATTGACCCTTAATGGGGAATCAACAACTGCCATTTATTATACAGTTCCTGTTGGAGCTAAATTTTCTTTGACAGGTGACCGGTCAAACCTGTCTCAAATCTGCCGCCGTGTATTTACAAAGCAGAGTGATGGTACATATGTCAGCACGTGGACTGCTGACTATCGAACAGACGGTTTTTGGGATGCCACACCGGATCTCGCGGGAAAATTAGTGCATTTGTTTGCTGAAACCTCTGATGAAAATTCACGCACATTGGACGCATATTTCTTTGTGTCTGCGGATGCTCCAACCACAGCGACACCTACTTCAGCGGCCCCAACTACGGCTCCAACCACCACTCCGACCGGGATTTCCTCGAATTTTAAGAGTGATACCGGTGCAAAACTCGCCCTTAGCGCAGGAGCAACTTATCAATTTAAAATAACATCTTTAAATGGTAAGAAACCCGCATTCATTGTTCCGGGCAATTCCTTTAAAGTTAAATTAAGCGGAAACAAAGGAGCCGACTATTTCTTTAAGGTGACAGCCACTGGAAAAAGTGGTGCTTCCGCGGGCGTTTACATCAATGGCTCCAAGACTCCCAGTACTATCCTCTCCATCAAGTAATGCTGTTAAGATTAACACTGAAAAAGAATTTATAAACGGATTAAAAAATCCCGCTGCCAGCCAACCGGCCAACAGCGGGATAAACTATTAGTGACAGCAGCTACAATCCAATCCGTGCTTTACCCTGTCTCTTTCTTCCGCACGTTTCGCGTTGTTCCAACGGTCAGTGGTGCCGACCAGATAACCGGTAATCCTGCGGATCCGTTCAAACGGAATAGGCTCTAACTCATATGTCAGATCTACAAATTCTCCGTCTACCGCGATCTGCAAAGATTTTAAGCTGCGTCCGTCGTTTTTGTCGGACAGATATTTTACATAATTATTGATCTCGTCCTGAGCGATTTCTCCACCAGTTACAGTAATATCAGCCAATATTAACATCTCCTAAATATAATGATCGTGTTACTAAAATACACCATATTGTGGTGATTGTCAATTCTAAATACATGATATTGTAAAAAAATAAGGGCATCGGAAATTCGATGCCCTTTCGTTATGTCTATTCCGTTTTTTTATCTTCCGGCAGTGCCTGTGCCGCCTTGCTTTCCACCTGATCGCGCACCTTGTCCACAATCCTTTCCGACTCTCTGGCATCAGTATATTTAATTTTTCTAAAAGGGCAACTCTTAAGTTTTAAGCGCACACCTGAACCTCTATCATAATGGGATAATACCAATTTCTACACGTTCATAAAAAAACAATATTCATATTTTGCTAGGGGCGCGTATTGTATAATAAATTGGAAGAAAAAAGGACGTCTGTGTTTTAAGAGACCAGACGCCCTTTCCCTGCTTTTACAATTTATTTGACATTTTTCCAAAATTGATTTATACTATTTTTAATGTTTACATTGTTAAGCATATATTTAGAAATTGAGGTATTTAACTCACATGTACGAAGACAAAACTTTAATTTGCAGAGACTGCGGGGCCGAATTCGAATTTACTGCAAGTGAACAAGAATTTTATGCATCCAAAGGTTTTACAAATGAGCCCCAAAGATGCAAATCCTGCCGCGATGCACGTAAAAATTCCAGAGGGAATTCAAATGGTGGCGACCGAGAGATGTTCGAAGCCACTTGTGCATCTTGTGGAAAAACTTGCAAAGTCCCTTTTAAACCTCGTGATGATCGTCCGGTATATTGCAGCGATTGCTTTGCAAACAGAAGATAACATAAACTAGGTTTTGAATGCGCTTCGAAAGAGGCGCATTTTTTATTCTCAGCTCTTGCCATAAAGCAAGAGCCATTTTTATTTATCAGCTTGTTCCCGTGCCATCTGCATGTAATCCTCGTATGGGTGTTCTCGGAAGCTACATTCATCACTGGCTATTTCCAGCGCCTTTTTAAACGTGGTCTTTTCAACCAACAACTTATCAATTTGCTTTGTGCAGGATATATTGTACTGGTTGATTTCATCGTATCGTCTCTGCATTTCTTCAGTAAGAATATTTGCAGGTTGTCCATGGAGCTTTTTTCACCGGCTACTTAATCAGGCTGTATGCCGCCAGAGAAGTCTCGCGGATCAGATCCGGATTTATGGCTATTTCGTGGTCGCTCATCTCGAAATATCATCAAGATACTTTAACACTTCATGTCGTTTCAAAATTTTTCCTCCTGTAATTCACTACACCTTGCGGATACTATCCGTGAGGTGATATATATGTATCAAGATCTTCACGATCTGCTAACAGGTAGCTCCAGCACGCTTCAATATTTTGTAAATCTTCCGGTTCCGGTTCAAATAGCTGCCCATCAACAAAATAATTTAATTCATACTGCAGAACAGCTCCATCGATATGTAGATTACATGTCGGGGCCGCCCCACTTTGGTTCTCCGTATTTGCAGTAAAATCATCTGATGGGTATATCATACAGCAGCTCATAGTGTATCTGTTTTTACAATCCTTGCAACGTACCGGAGGCGAAACCAATCTACCTTCAGATACGCTTTTGACTATTGATGCTCCAGTTAAAAGTGCAAGCGTTTTTTTCTGTCCTATTGGAAGAATCCATCCTCGGCAATGTCCGAAATGCCCTGGGTAATTTCGTCGATGTCCCGGGTGACACGCTCAATTTTTATGGCGGCGCTCTCCAGGTTACGAGGCTGGAGCCTATCCACCCTGCCGCAGCCCAATGGACATTGCTCGGAACAAAAATAATTCGGCAGCTCGGGTGCATTATAAGCGTTTTCCATCAAGTTGACTTCTTCAGGATGAGGAGTTATGTTACCGAGTTCAATATTGCCAGGCGTGTCCGATCGATACAAACGACCTCTGCGGCACCTTCGCGGCTGTTCAACAGGTCATTATATGTTGCGGCTCTCATTCGTGCAGTATAATACGCATTCCCGGCCGCTTTCGTCGCTTTCTGCATATTGGAGAATCACCTCCATGTGATATGATTACTTACAGATGATCAGACTGATTATTCAAGATAATATTCAGTGATGCCCGCGCGGCCTGATCAAGGACACGCTGGTTATCTTCAGACGTATTGTTGATATAGGCGGCATCGGAAAACAGGATGTGCGTATTACCTATGTAATAGTCTTTGACTATGTTTCCCTCGATCGGAATCTTCGCGAGCATCTTC